>NZ_JBFROI010000034.1:45438-69095 GCF_041471405.1 Vibrio sp. 10N.261.52.C11 | reverse complement strand
TAACTCTTAACTCTTAACTGCTAGCTTTTAGCTCTTGGGACTTAAATCTAGCTAAGTCTAAACACCAATTTCTGAGCACTAGCGAGTGACGCGCATCGACAAGTCACTCGTCCCATCAAGATCTTGTCTACAAAATTGTTAGAACATGAGCATTTTCAATCATTTCCGATATAATTATAGAAAATGCCTAATATTTAAATACGTATGAATTTGAAAAAACTCTTCATTTTAGCTTTTGTTAGCGTCTTCTCAGGTTGTGCCGTCTACGCGGGTTTAAACTTCGACGAACTGTTTGGTGAACAACAAGTACGCGATCGCCAAGCACCTATTCTTTCAGCTCAAGCGCAGCACTTCATTGACGAAGTAAAGCCCATCATTGATAACCGATGCGTGGTTTGTCACGCTTGTTATGACGCCCCTTGCCAACTCAAAATGTCTTCAGTGGAAGGTATAGACCGAGGCGCGAGCAAGGCACTCGTTTATCAAGGCACCCGCTTAACGGCATCAGCCCCTACTCGCTTGTTTGAAGATGCGTTAACCACGCAAGAGTGGCGCGATGCGGATTTTCATCCTGTCCTCAATGAGCGTATGCAGAACTCAACGGCTAACCTCGATGCTGGTCTTGTTTCTCGTATGTTGATCCAGAAAGAGAATCACCCTCTGCCCGATCAAACCCAGCTTGAAGGTTTCGACTTTTCAATCGCTCGCGACCAACAGTGCCCAACCATTGAAGAATACGCTCAATACGAGAGAGATTACCCAACTTGGGGAATGCCTTATGGGATGCCAAACTTAGACAAAACCGAATACGCGACTTTAATGAGTTGGTTGGAAAATGGCGCGTTAATGAACGACCACATTCCATTGACTGATGCAGAACAAGAGCTCGTTAATGTCTACGAAAGCTTTTTAAACAAGAGCGACAATAAGAGTCAACTTTCAGCACGTTACATCTACGAGCACCTGTTTTTATCTCATGTCTATTTTTCTGATTTAGCTCAGCCAACACGCTTCTTCACTGTTGTTCGCTCTGCAACACCACCAGGTGAAGCGGTACAGCGCATCACGACTCGTCGCCCTTATGACGATCCAAAAGTAGACCGTGTTTACTACCGTCTGATTCCAGAACAAGGCACTATCGTCGACAAAACGCACATGCCTTTCGCACTTAATAAAGAGCGTCTACAAAAGTGGAATACCTGGTTTGTCGACGTAAATTACGAAGTAAAACAACTACCTAGTTACGACATCGATGTTTCAGCAAACCCAATGACATCATTTGAAGCGCTGCCAGTAAACTCGCGCTTCAACTTCATGTTAGATAACGCGCAAAACACCATCATGGCCTACATCAAAGGACCTGTGTGTCGTGGTCAACTTGCCTTGAACGTAATTAACGACCGTTTTTGGGTTTTCTTCATCGACCCAGAGAAAGCCGATGTTCCGGAAATCAACGCCTTCTACGCAAGTCAAAAGAAAAATTTAAAGCTACCTAGCGAACTAAAAAGTAACACCGTACCTGTGACCAACTGGGTAAGATACGCAAAGCAACAAGCGCAATACCTAAACGCGAAATCAGACTTCACTAACCAATGGTTCGAGAGTGGCGTCCACCTAGACACTGGCATCATTTGGGATGGCGATGGCATCAACCCGAATGCTGCTCTCACCGTCTTTAGGCACTTCGATAGCGCCTCTGTTGTACAAGGGTTAGTTGGCACGCAACCTAAGACTGCGTGGATTCTTGATTATGCTCTTCTAGAGCGTATTCATTATCTTCTCGTTGCAGGCTTCGATGTTTACGGCAACTTTGGCCACCAGCTGATTACACGCATGTTCATGGACTTCTTGCGTCTTGAAGGTGAGAGTAACTTCTTAAGCCTTCTTCCTAAAGACGTTCGTCACATTGAACACTCTAGTTGGTACCAGAACCAAAGCGCACAACTGAGTGACTATTTGCAGCGAAACATTGCACCTTTTGATCAGCCGACCAGCGTGGTTTACAAAACGGCGGATCCGAAACACGAACTGCTTGATATGATCAAAGATAAGCTCGCACCTGTTCTCGATAATCGCTTTGAGATTGTTGAAACAGGTTTTGGTAGGAAGAATGAAGCACTGCTTAACCAAGTGAATTTGATAAAGGGCGAAGGCCTGCGTCATGTGCCTCAATTAGTGATGATCATGATTGAAGGCGAAAACGGCGAAGAGCAACTGTTCACCATGATTCACAATAACGCGCACAGCAACATTTCTAGCTTGTTTAATGAAGAAGGTAACCGTGATTACGCCAATGATGACCTTACCCTCGTACGAGGCGTTGTCGGTAGCTACCCTGCGGCTTACCTATCATTAACCGAGAGCGAGATTCCTACTCTGGTTAAAACGCTGCAAAACTTAAGCACAGAAGAAGACTACGTGGCGCTGCTAGATAAGTTTGCGGTACGACGCAGTTCTAGCGAGTTCTGGCCATTCAGTGATCGCGTGCATCGTTGGTATCAACAAGACCAACCGATCGAGTTCGGATTGTTGGATTACAACCGCTTCGAGAACCGTTAGTTTTCACTCATAAAGCATAAAAGCAAAAATCCTCTGTCTTGGCAGAGGATTTTTTGTATATGAGAAAGTATCTTAAGTGCTATTGAGAAGCGACGAGTTCTCTATATTGAATCCGATGCTTCCGGTTGGTGTAGCTCATCAAAAAACGCACGCGCGGCGGGGGAAAGGGAATCTACAGGTTGCTTCAACACCACATAAAACTGACTCTTAAGGCTCCACTTCTCGGGCTGAAGCGGAATCAAGGCTTGGTCATAATGGCCACGGTCGATTAAATGAGACGGTAAAAAACTCAGGTGTGTGCCCGCCAAGGTTAAAATTACACCCGACTCGACATGCCAGCCATCAAAAGGCTTTACGGAATCGTACTGCTCAATATTCAGTAATCGGAACATCTCATCTTTGGCATAGCCGCCCATGTTGATACGACAGCCATCCAATGAGAAATCCTTGTCCATGATCTTCTCAGCCAGATCCTTACGCGCATACAGATAACTGTGCTCTTCAAAAAGTGGGTATTTATGTTGAAACGCTGATTTTTGATGTGACCCTAGAACCACTATCATCATATCAATCTGGTTCTTTGCTAACTTCTCATTCAACTGGGTGAAATCCCCGACATCAACACTCACCTCAACACTGTTACTGCGTTGGTAAAACGTCTCGATCGCTTTGGGAAGTGGGTTATAAGGCAAAGTGACGGTGTTATCCAAACATCCAATTCGCACATGCCCAGAGAGTTCCGTCTGTACACCTCGTAACTTATAAGCGAAGTCGGTTAAGGTCGATTTTAGTTGGTTCGCATATTTATACACTTGCTCACCTTCATGAGTCAGCTTAAAACCACGTCGACCACGTTGGCATAATGTTAATTCTAAGCTTTTTTCCAAGGCAATAAGCTGATTACTCAGCACTGGTTGACTAATCCCAGTGCTTGCGACCGCCTGATTGATGCCTCCTTGTTCAACAATTTCACAAAAAAGCTCTAATCTACGTAGGTCTCTTTTATCTAACTTATTGTTTGGATTCACTTTGCCACTCACATTTGTTTTTTGTTATGTTTACATCTGATTATATTCATTTATTAACAATAAATACATCAGTATGCTTTATTCACACTTATGGAATAACAATGCATGGATGGCACTATGGCGGCAGAAGCTTACGTGAATAAACCCGAAGCAACACACAGCCACAAAAAGATAGATGACTTCGAGTTGGAACCCGTTCCCGAGAAGGCCAAACGATCTTGGTGGGTCATCAGCCTTATTTGGTTGGCAATCGGCATCGACATTTCGGGACTGTTTCTCGGCTCGATTCTAAGCAGCGGTATTGGTTTTGAAGACGCACTGCTTGCCACGTTTATTGGTTCAGGCTTATTGGCGATCATCGCGATGCTGTGTGCCAACATTGGCTTTCAAGCTGGCGTGTCTACCCCGCTGGTGAGCAGCGCGGTATTTGGCCGTAACGGCGGTAAAATTCTTGGCTTCATCAACGGCATCTCATTAGTCGGCTGGTTCGCATTCCAGGCTGATTTCTTCGCTTTCATCATGGTCGATGCACTGGCGAAATACGACATCATAATTTCACACCTCACCGCTCTTATTGGCGGCAGTGTGTTAATGATGATGACGGCTATCTATGGCGTTCGTGCTTTAGGCAAACTCAGTACCTATTCTGTTCCATTGATGGTGACGTTGATTACCATCGGTTTGTTTATGGCTGCTGATTATCAAGGTGGCGCAGCGCCATCGATTGAAGATCCTTTGACGCTTGGCCAAGCCATCTCTTTTGTTATGTCTATCTGGATTCTAGCTGCGGTTGCTGCACCTGATATTGCTCGCTACGCCAAAACACGCCGTGATGCGATTTTAGGAGCGGGTATCGGTTTCCTCGTCGGCAACAGTGCCATCATTCTTATCGCATTGATCTTGACCAAAATGACCGGCACCGACGACCTAGTTGAGGTCTTCTTCACCTTAGGTTTAGGCATGGCAGCTATCATCGTGCTGGTGTTCGCACAATGGACGACCAACAGTAGCAACCTGACCTCTGGCGGCTTATGCATGTCGATGGTTCTACCTAAGATTCCGCGCCCTGTTCTGGTTGTGATCATGACCATCGTCGGCATTGGCATTGCTCAACTCGGCATGGTGAACAAGTTTACCGACTTCTTAATGCTACTCAGCGTAACCATTGCGCCTGCTGCGGGTGTCTACATCGTTCAATATTATGTTTTAGATTCGACAAAAATGAGCTTTGAGAACATCCAACAAGTTCCAGCTTGGATGTTTAAAGGCTTGGCTTCTTGGGCATTTGGTACTGCATTCAGCGCTTGTACTGCACCAGAGTTTTTCAACCTGTTTTCGTTCACCAGCATCTCGGCGTTAGACGGCATTCTTGCCGCTGGTGTGATTTACCTCGCCCTAATGAAGCTTTCTCCTTCAAGTGATAAGGAATAGTAGTTGTGATTATTACTGAACAAATGATTGATGATATCGCGCTGGGTGCGACGGTATTAGGTACTGGCGGCGGCGGTGACCCATACAGCGGTGCCTTGATGGCGAAAGTAGCCATTGCAACGGCAAAGCACCCTGTACGCATGATTCCTTTAGAAGACGTGCAAGACGATTGGATGACAGTGCCCTCTTCAATGATTGGCGCACCAACCGTCGCAGTAGAGAAACTCAATTCGAAAGATCAAATGTTGATTGCTTTCGAAGCGATGGAAAAAGCGCTCGGCACTGAAGTGGCGGCAACGTTTCCTATCGAAGTAGGCGGCTTCAATTCATTGATTCCAATTCTCGTTGCAGCACAAAAGAGCATTCCTGTGATCGATTGTGATGCGATGGGACGTGCGTTCCCAGAAGCTCAGATGGTGACCTTCTTTCTTGATGGTCTCCCTTCTGCTCCAAACACATTGGCCGATGAGCGTGGCAATGTCGTCACACTTTACCCAATTGACGGTATTTGGTCTGAAAGGTTTGCTAGACCGATCACCGAACAGATGGGCGGTTCTGCAGCAATGTGCGATTACCCAATGAACGGTAAGAACCTAAAACGTAGCGCACTGCCCGCAACACTGACCCAAGCAATGAAGATTGGTGAAGCGATTAGACTGGCAAACGACAACAATCAAAGTGGCACACAGGCCGTATTAGACATTGTCGGCGGCCATACCATCATCAGTGGCAAGATTGTTGATATTCAACGTGAAACCGATGGTGGCTTTGCAACAGGTGGTGTCGTAATTGAAAAGCTGGCTCAGTTTGAAGATACCGGCGTAGATAACGTGTTTGTGCAGTTCCAAAACGAATTGCTTCTCGCGCACAAAGGGACAAGCCGCGCAGACATGAACCAAGATAATCTGCTGGCATCAACACCGGATCTTATTTCGATCTTGGACCATGAAACCGGTAAGCCAATCACAACCGAACAGCTTCGCTACGGACAGCGCATCGACCTTATCGCCTACCCTTGCGACCCGAAATGGCGCACAGATAAAGGCATCGAAGTCGCAGGGCCGGGTTACTTTGGCTACACAGTCGAGTATCAAACCATTGAACAACTAAAGTCTGCATTGAAGAGGTAGTCGCATGACAAACATTACGCTTGATTACTGCCGTCTTGGCATTGACGTAGGTGGCACCAATACCGATGGTGTGCTGCTCGACGCAGACTTGAATGTGATTGCTAAAGTAAAAACTGCGACCACACATGACATTTCAACCGGGATTGATAACGCGATTTCTGCACTACTAAGCCAAGCGAACATTGACGGTAAGCAAGTGAAACACGCGATGCTTGGCACCACTCAATGCACCAACGCAATCGTTGAACGAAAAGGCTTAGACAGAGTCGGCATGATTCGCTTAGCGCTTCCCAGTGGTGATAGCGTCCCGCCCCTTTGTGGTTGGAGTGAAGCGTGGCAAAACCTGCTTGGTCAGCACTTCTACCAAGCACACGGCGGCTATGAATATGACGGCCAGTTGATTGCCGACATTCAAGAGTCTGAGATCCGCGAGCTTTGCCAGAAAATGAAAGGCCAAGTGGATTCCATTGCTATCTGCGGAGTGTTCTCTCCCGTCAACGGCGACCAGGAGCTTCAAGCAGCAGAATGGATTCAACAAGAACTTCCGGGCGTGAACCTATCGTTATCCCATAAAGTGGGCAGTTTAGGGCTTTTAGAGCGTGAGAACGCCACTATCCTCAATGCGGCTCTGCAAGGGACAGCAAAACGATTCGTTGACGGCTTTTGCAGTGCACTCATCAATCATGAAATCCACACCACGCCTTATTTCGGTCAGAACGACGGAACACTGATGTCACAGCAGTTCGCATTGATGTACCCGATTCTTACCGTGGCTTGTGGGCCAACAAACTCGATTCGTGGAGCGAGTCACTTAACTAAGTTAAAAGACGCGATTGTGGTCGATGTGGGCGGCACTACGTCTGATATCGGCGTACTGACTCACGGCTACCCAAGAGAATCGAGCTTAGCAGTAGAAATCGGTGAAGTGAGAACCAACTTCCGTATGCCTGATATTTTGGCGTTAGCCATTGGTGGTGGTACCAAGGTTCGCTTTGAACAGCAGCGTATAGAGCTAGGCCCAGAAAGTGTTGGCCATACCTTGACGCAAACGGCGCGTAGCTTTGGTGGTGATGAACTTACGCTCACCGATATTGCACTCAAAACAGGACAAATGCAGTGGCAGGCAGAACATCAACTGAGTGATGAGATTGGTGTTTCAGCCGAACAAGCAAGCAAGATTTATCAACAAATGGTCACGGATGTTGAAGAAGGCATCGATAAGATGAAGACCTCTGCGGCGAGTGTACCCGTAATCATGGTTGGTGGTGGTAGTGCCCTATTCCCAGATCATTTTGAAGGTGTGAGCCAAGTGGTTCGTCCTGAGCACTTTGAAGTGGCTAATGCGATTGGTGTTGCGTTGGGTGAAATATCAGGTCAATTCGATAAGATCGTACCGATTGACCCAGCATCACGTGAAGAGACCTTAAAGGGCTTGGAAGCGCAATCAAAGCAACTCGCGATTGAAGCTGGCGCATGCAGCGATAATGTCGCGATCATTGAACGCAGGGAGATTCCATTAAGCTACCTACAAGGCAATATGGTTCACGTTAAGATCAAAGCTGCTGGACATATCAAGATGGCTTAGAGCCGTTCCTTGAAAGCCTTACTTAGATTCTTATTCGACAATAAAAAAGCAGGTCACTTCTTCATATTAAAACGGAGAAATAGCCTGCTTTTTGTTTTCTGTTCTTATTTTGGGGCTTTCCGCCCAATAGCCACTCTATAGTTGCTCTCGGAGCGCTGCTAACGAGTCTTTCACCAATTCAGGTAATGAGTCTGCATTATCGCGATATTGAAGTAATGGATCCTCGCTCGCTTCAATGCTCTGGCATAAAGCAAACAGTGCAGATAATCCTAGGCTGCCGGCAGACCCTTTCAGTTTATGAGCTAAAGACTTAATTTCACGAGCGTTGTCAGCGGCACTTGCCACAATCAGTTCATCGAGAGTGACTTGGCTGCTTTGGTCAAACAACCCAACAATCTGCACTATTTTTTCTCGACCGAGAATGGCCAAGTCGTCTTTGATAATCTTAGGGTTAATCATCTGCACAATCGGTTCTCCTTGATTATGTTCCGCGTCTTGGTTTGCTCGTTGTGTCGAGCTTGCAAATGCCAATGCTGATAAGTCTAGCTCGGTTTCCTGAGGTTTAGAGTTTAGCTGACAGCAAACAGCATCTGACGGATCCGGCTGAGGCAGCAACAGCGTGTGACCGTCCAACTGCTCAACAATCAATTCCGATAATGCTTCCTTCTCTAACGGCTTAGGTAAGAATCCATCAAAGCCAGACGACAAATAGCTTTCCACTTCTTCGTTAAACACATGAGCCGATACTGCGATCATTGGGGGTACTTTTCGAATTACGTCTTCTTCACTTTTATGCTGAAGCGCATCGTCTTTGAGTTGTTGAATTAACTCGACGCCATCGCAGTCGGGTAAGTTAATGTCCACCAGCGCAATATCGAACTCTTGCTCACTGAATATGGCTCTCGCTTCTTGTCCGGTTGTCGCAATCACAACCTCGTGCCCCAAGTTATGCAAGAAGCCTTCAGCAACGATGCAGTTTACGGGGTTATCTTCAATCAGAAGTACTTTAGCTCGAATACACGCTTCAATGACCGGTACTTTCGTTTCTATCTTCTCACCGGCTTCAAGTGGCAGTGAGAACCAAAACTGGCTACCCTCGCCTTCTTCAGAATGAACGCCAATATCCCCGTTCATTGCCAACATGATGCTTTTACTGATCGCTAATCCAAGCCCTGTGCCGCCGGTTTTGTTGCGACCGCTATCGGTTTGGGTAAAGGCATCAAACAGACAAGCTTGTTCGCTAGCATCAATACCGACACCTGTATCTGACACTTCAAACATCACTCGATTTTCATCTTCGATATCTAAGCTGATAAAGATATCGACCGAGCCACTTTCCGTAAACTTAATCGCGTTACCGACCAAATTATTCAAGATTTGGCTGATTCGCGTTACGTCACCACGCCAATAGCGTTGCACATCACTTTCAATATGGAAATCAAAGTTCAGCTTCTTCTCAGCGGCACGCCCTTCCATCAATTGGTAGGTATCTTGAACCATCTGATGAAGATCAAACGAAGCAGTGCGGATTTCTAAATGCCCTGCTTCAATCTTTGAGTAATCCAACACGTCATTCAAAATCGCGAGTAGGTTCTTACCGCTGCGGTTAATGATGTCTGCATAGCCGGATTGCAGCGGGTCTAACCCGGTATCTTTGAGCAATCTTGCAGTACCTAATACACCGTTCATCGGCGTTCGTATTTCATGACTCATCGTCGCAAGGAAAGCGGATTTTGCGCGGCTTGCTTGTTCTGCGGCGTTACGAGCCTTAGCGTGGTTCCCTACCTCGATGTTCAGCTTCTCATTGGTCTTTTGCAGCTGGTAGGTTCGGTCTGTGACCAACTCTTCTAAGTGTTCTTTGTGCTCTTCAAGTTCGCGTTTCGCCTTTGCTTCACCCACCGCAACCACTTGTAGCGCCTGCGCGGTGTTTCTGGCAGTGATGATCGCCTCGCCCATATGAGCCAGCTCATCATTACCCTTTACCGAGATATCAATATTCAGGCGACCTTGTGCGATAGACATCAAGGCCGATGAGTATTCAGTAAGACGTTTAACAACCGAGATATACACCACTCGCCACACGATAAATGCAACGATAACCAAACCAATAACCGAAATCACAGACAGTGACCATTGAGCCAAATTCAACGTGCTGGTCAGCTCATCAACCGCTTTTTTGGTACTGCGGTTTGAATCATCAACCAGTTGGTTAACCGTTGTATTCAGCTGAGAGAACAGCTCCAACGTATTTTGCATCAGAAACTCTGACTTTTTGGTGTTCTCATATTGTTCTAATGAAATATCGAACACGACTTGGCGTTTTCTGAGCTCTTCTAGAAGCTGAGACATCTGCGCTGAACGAGTAGGATCTTCGACCGCTTTAACTCGGCGCGCCATGATTCTTAGGTTGGATTCAAATTCTGATTGGATTTGATGAATACGCTCTACGTTGGTAACGGTTTGCGTTTCTTCAATTTGGTTAAGCATTTTGAACGCCAGCAAATGCAATTCGTGTAGGCGCTCAGACAAATCAAGGTCAACCTCTACAAGCGCATCTAAGGCTTGGTAGGCATTATCCGTTTCTTTGGTTTCTAGCAGGTCATAGATATGCGTGACGTTAGCAACCGCAATGGTAGCCGTGTTCAAAACTTGGGTTCGCGTCAACTGCTCTAGCTCTTCGGCCAATAGGCGCATCTCTTCGACACGAGACGACAACTCTTTGCTTAACCAAAGCTTACGCTCAACCGACACACCCAACTCAGCCAGTGTGTTAATAACGCTTTGAACATTGTTTTCGAGTTTATTGAGGAGCTGAGAATCGAAACTGTCGACACCAAGCTCTTTGATATGTTGAAGAAGCGACTCAAGTTGGTCAAACAGTACGGTGCCAGCCTCTTTTCTTTCAGCTTCGTTTCTCGCATTAGAAAGTGTTTGTACTGACGAAATAATACGGTTACTCAACTCAGAAACCTGACGAGCTTCGATCATGGCAGGAAGCGCCGAATCAACGACGTTTCTTTCCGTTTTGGCTACAAAGCTAAAACCAGAAACACCGATCAATGCAGACAATAGAACCAACAGTGCCATCACTAAGAATGAGGCCAGCAGCTTGCGTCCAATACTCGCTGAAGCTAACAACATAAACTCTAAACCTTAAAACGTTCTTCTTTACCCATGCAGAATACGCTATATTTTGCAGTGTTTCTTATCTAAAACCAACAAAACGGCAATTCATGCTATCTAGACCTTTCGCTTCAATAATTCTTCTCTCACTACTGGCCTCAGTGACTACTGTCGCAGGTGCTAGTGAGCCTTTGAGCCCAATAAAACCCGCCAATGCCACATCACAAAAAGAGAAAATCTGTGCCATTTATCCGCACCTCAAAGACTCTTATTGGTTGTCGGTAAACTATGGAATGATCTCTGAAGCAGAAAAGCAGCAAGTTGAGCTAAGAGTATTGGAAGCTGGCGGTTACCCCAACGTGGCCAAACAAGCCTCGCAACTGGTGCTTTGCACGCAATGGGGAGCCGATGCCATTATTTTAGGTACGGTTTCACCCGATGCGTATCATGACAATCTCAGCGATTGGGTTGGCTCGACGCCTGTGTTTGCTACGGTAAATGAGTTAACCGTCAATGAAGAACAACAGAAGGTATTAAAAGGTACGGTCGGTGTCGATTGGTACCAAATGGGATACCAAGTCGGAGATTTTTTGTCGAAACGACACCCGAAAGGATCAGGCGAAACACCTATCGCCCTGTTACTTGGCCCACAAGCGAGTGGCGGCACTAAGCCTGTGGCACTGGGGTTTTATGATGCGATCAAGTCGAGTGATATCAAAATCGCGATCAGCTATTGGGCAGATAACGATAAAGAACTGCAAAGAAACCTAGTACAACAGGTGATCGAGGAGCCGGATATCCAATATATAGTCGGAAGTGCCGTCGCGATTGAAGCAGCGATCAGTGAGCTACGAGCGGCCGATAAAACCGAAGAGATTGGGTTAATTTCGAGTTACTTAAGTCACGGAACCTACCGTGGTTTACTTCGTAACAAGGTACTTTTTGCGCCAACCGATAAAATGGTTGAGCAAGGTCGCTTGTCGGTAAAACAAGCCACGAGTTACTTACGCGGTCAACCTTACGAGCAACACAGCGCACCGATTATCGAAGCGCTGACACCTGCAACTCTCAAAGATCAAATTATCGCCGACTCATTGTCACCTTCTGAGTTTCGTCCGGTATTCAGTGTGAATCCTTAGTGCTATATTGGCTGAAGAACTCAAAACAATAAAAACGAAACAACAATTTAGGGAACATTCATGCAAAAAACGACGCGCACTATGCCAACACATAAGCATATCGCTTTGGTCGCTCATGACCACTTCAAACCTGAGCTACTAAGATGGGTCAAAGAGAACAAAGAAAAACTACAAAAGCACTTCCTTTACGCAACGGGCACGACTGGTTCTTTACTAAGTAAAGAGACAGACTTAGCAATCAAGAGCATGATCAGCGGCCCTATGGGCGGTGACCAACAACTTGGCGCGCTTATCTCTGAAGGCAAGATCGATATGCTGATTTTCTTCTGGGATCCACTTAATGCTGTACCACATGACCCAGACGTAAAAGCACTGCTTCGTATCGCAAGTGTTTGGAACATTCCTGTGGCCACTAACCGCGCTACCGCTAATTTCTTGTTTAACTCTTCACTGCTTGAAGAAGAAGTAATCATCGAGGTCCCAGACTACGAAGCGTACCTAGCTGAGCGCACGTAATCGCACGTTAAATGTGCTCTCTACTGAACAGACTAAAAAGCCTGCATTTTATCGCAGGCTTTTTTATGTCTCGTTTTCAGACATTAAACAGTTCAATCATAAAACAGTGCGAGAGTCTCTCTATTTATCGCTCCACACTGCCATCTCGTTGCCACTTGGCTCTCTGAAATGGAAACGTCTGCCGCCGGGAAAGCTAAAGATCTCACGGTTTATCTGACCACCAGCATCAATTACATCGCGCTCGGTTTGCTCAAGATCTTGGCTATAAAAAACCATCAGCGCCGCGCCATTATCCGTATTCGACGCCAGATCCGCCAAATAGAAGCCGCCCATTAAGCCTTTGCCTTCAAACGCAGAATACTCAGGGCCATAGTCTTCAAAGCTCCAACCAAACACTTGGCTGAAAAACGCCTTAGTTGCGGCGATGTCTTTCGCAGCAAATTCAATGTAGTTAATAGAGCCGTGTTCCATAGCAAATTCCTTATGCTTTATGCGTCTGCCTTGTGATATTAGGGCAGGGATTGAAGATCTAATCTTAGACAATCAAGTCAAGTAACATCACTTTTTACGAACAACTGGGTAATCAGAACCATGCAGCTCCTGCACAAAGCCAGAGCCGTCGCCACTGTGCGTGATCCATACTTTCTCTTTTGCCCGCGTCATTGCTACATAGAATAAACGACGCTCTTCAGCATAAGGGAACGCGTCTGATGATTCAGTCAATGCGCCATCAATATGCAGCTGTTTCTTCTTGGTCGGGAACTGTCCTTCGTCAACACAAAGAATAATGACAAAGTCCGCCTCTTTACCTTTACTGCCGTGGCAAGTCATGAACTTGATATCAATGGAAGTGAAGATCTTCTTCCAGTCTTCCAACAACTCTGGCTTGTGGTAATGATTACGTCCAAGTAGCAGCACCGATTTATTGGTTTTGCCTTTGGATTGACGGTTCAGTTGATCAAGAATCTTCTCAACTTCTTTACTTGGCGCACTGTACACCGCCTTCTGCTTCTGTTGCTTGAAGCTGTTCAGTTCTTTCGGAATCTGAATTGGGTTTTCTTGTACAAAGCGATTAGCCACCGCACCTAACTGATTGTTAAAGCGGTAAGTCGTATCTAGGTGATGAATGGTCGAGCTTTCAAAACGATCCTTAAAGCCCGTGGTCAAATCCACATCCGCACCTGCAAACTGGTAAATCGACTGCCAGTCATCGCCTACTGCAAAAATAGAGGCTTGATGCTCGGCTTTAGACTGATTACACAGTGCTTCAACCAAGGCAAGACGATCAGGTGAGATATCTTGGTATTCATCGATCATGATGAACTTCCAAGGTGAGATAAACTTGCCCTTCTCGACATACTGAGTCGCTCGGCTGATCATGATTGAGAAGTCGATATGATTCTGTTCTTTCAGCTCCTTTTGCCACGCGGTTACACATGGCCAACACAGTGAAAGCTCGCTGTTGAGGCGCGCATAGTCTCGGTGATCAATCAGCTGTTGCTGTACTTCTTTTTTGGTTAAACCCGACGCATTCAACTGTTCTAGCTGCTTTTCAAGCCAACCGATCAATTTGAGGTTTGAAACGTGGCTACCAAGCTCATCGTCACCGGTTAAATAAGCGATTGGCCATTTAGACAAATGCTTTTGCCAACGTTTAAAGTTGGTCGGTGTCATCCAGTGCTTCTTCAACCAATCAATGCACCATGCTTGGCGTTGGTTGTCATCGAGCGCTAAAGGAGAAATAACCACACGTTCGGGTTCAACTTGATTCAGTATCTTTAAACCCAACTGGTGGAAAGTGCTGACTTGCACCTTCTCTGCTGATAAACCAATTTTGCTGTCGAGACGTTGCTTCATCTCTTCTGCCGCTTCACGACCAAAAGCGAGCAATAGCAACTCTTCAGCTTGAGCTTGATGGCTTTGTAGTAAATACGCGACGCGAGCCGTTAGAACACTGGTTTTACCCGAGCCTGCACCCGCTAAAATAAGGTTGTGATCATCATTCATCAACACCGCATATTGCTGCGATAAGTTCAGTGGTGACGACTCACATTGCGCAAACAACACTTCCCAGTTTTTTCGCTCGGTCTCTAGCCATTGCTGGTTTCTTTCAGCTTGCTTGATTTCCGTTTCAGATAACCATGGCTGCATTCTTGCGATGCGGTTTGGCATGCGTTGTGCGGCCTCTTCTAGCGTCATTGTCATACTCTCTAAGCCTGAGTTGACCATATCAACCCAAGTGTTGACCTTAGAATGCGGTAGAAAGGCTGGTAATTGCTCAAGACGTGTTAATTCAGCTTCCCACTGAGGTACGTGTTCAGCCAATTGTTCACATTGAGTGTCGTGCCACTTCTGATAAGCACTAACTGACGCGCGTGCAAATTGACGGCATTGATCCCAAGGTAAGCCTTGTACTAACCAACTGCGCTGTGTTCCATCTTGTTGATTAGCAAAAAATTGTAGCGATCCCCAGAACAATCCGCGCTTTATCGCGATCTTGCCACTCCAAATAGTAAATGGGATACGCTCTTCACTGCCTACTGAAGATAACAGCAAGCGTGGACCATCAAGTTCAACCTGATGATATTCATTTTGAATAAAAAACTGTGCAGTCTTGTTAGCGCTTAGCTGCATTGGAGTGTGCTCTTAATTGGGAATATTGAATTTATATCATGATGCAATGAGAATTAATAATATCTCATATCTTATCGACGCTTTCATGACCACCTACGGGCAATTATGGATAAGTATCAAATTCTTGTGCTTGATTTCTGTTAGGATTATGGTTTTTAGTGTGTCAAGTGAGCGACTGTGGACTTTTCAGCCAAATTACGCCTCTATTGGGCGAATAAAACCATAAATTACAGCGTATTAATTCTCATCACTCTGCTCGGCGTGGTGGTGCCTGCTTGGTATTATGGACAAAACACACTGATCACGCCTTTGATCTTAGGCGTTATTGCTGCGGCTCTTGCGGAAAGTGATGACAGCTTTACCGGGCGCTTGAAAGCACTCACGCTGACCTTTATCTGTTTCGCCGTTGCGGCTTTCTCTATTGAGCTTCTCTTCGATACGCCTTGGCTGTTCGCGATCGGGCTTTTTGTTTCAACCTTCTCTTTTATCATTCTCGGGGCAATTGGCCCTAAATACGCGAGTATCGCGTTTGGTTCTCTCTTGGTTGCCATCTATACCATGCTTGGTGCACACGAGAGCACCAACCTTTGGTTTCAACCGCTTCTACTGTTAACTGGCGCCGCTTGGTACTACTTCATGTCGATGATTTGGCAGATAGTGTGGCCAATGCAACCCGTGCAGCAAAACTTAGCCACGGTATTCGATCAAATCGGTAACTACATCGATTCAAAAGCGGAACTCTTCTACCCCGTTTCTGACTTGATTCCCCAGCCACACCGAATCATTGAAGCCAAACTCAACGCGAGTACCGTTAACGCACTCAACATGTGTAAAGCGACGCTGCTTAATCGCTCTAAGCGCGGACACATTGACGGCCCTAGTGACCGATTTCTTAACACCTACTTCATCGCACAAGATATTCATGAACGCGTCAGCTCTAGCCACTATCGCTATCAAGAGCTAGCAAAACACTTTGAGCGCTCTGACGTGTTGTTTAGATTTAAGTATCTACTGGAAGCGCAGGCCACTGCGTGTAAAGAAGTGGCGAGCTCGTTGAAAGTTGGCGCTGAATACCAGCATGGTGACAAGTCTGTATTGGCACTCGATGAGCTGATGTCTTCGCTCAATCATCTGCACCAACAGAATAATCCTAAATGGAAATCACTGCTGAACCAGTTGGATTACTTATTCAATAACCTAGCAACCGTTGAAAAACAGCTCTCGAATATCAGCAACCCAGATGCAGAGAAGATTGAAGAAGGTGTATTGGACGATACCAACCCTCATACTTTGACGGCAATGTGGCACAAGATCAAAGCTAACTTGCACACCGATTCTATGCTATTCCGCCACGCGATTCGCATGGCGATCACTTTGACGCTGGGCTACGGGATTATCCAGGGTTTTGATATCGAACGAGGTTATTGGATTCTACTGACGACACTGTTTGTGTGTCAGCCAAACTACAGTGCAACCCGTCAAAAACTGACGGCGCGTGTCATTGGCACGGTCGCAGGCTTATTGATCGGAGTACCGTTACTGACTTTCTTCCCGTCGCAAGAGAGCCAATTAGTGTTCATTGTGATCAGTGGCGTGATGTTCTTTGCGTTTCGAATCAATAACTACGGGTTTGCGACCGGCTTTATCACACTGCTTGTGCTCTTCTGCTTTAACCAATTAGGTGAAGGCTACGCGGTAGTATTGCCAAGGTTAGCGGATACCTTTATTGGTTGTGCTCTCGCCGTGCTTGCTGTCATTTATGTGTTACCTGATTGGCAGTCGAAGCGACTGCACAAAGTGATGGCGAATGCGCTCGATTCCAATAAGAACTATCTCGCTCAGATCATCGGCCAATACCGTGTCGGTAAGAAAGATAGCCTAAACTATCGTATCGCTCGACGTAGTGCGCATAATAATGATGCAAACCTGACTGCCGCGATCAGTAGCATGTTGGTTGAACCGGGTAAGTACCGCACCTCTGAAGATGAGAGCTTCCGATTCTTAACACTCAATCATGCTCTACTTAGCTATATCTCGGCTCTGGGTGCTCACAGAACGCGTATTGATGATGAAGCGACACACAAACTGGTGCTAGATGCGCACAGAGTAATCCACCAGCATCTCGACGCTCTAAATGATCAACTCTATTCTCATAAAGAGCATTGTGAAGTGAAAAACGCTTATGACCCGGAGCTGGATAAACGTTTGAGTGAATGGCGAGAAGAAGATGAGAATTCTGTCAAAATGGTTCTACAACAGCTCCATTTGATCTATCGAATGCTTCCAGAACTGCATACCTTAGCGACCAAGTTTGCAGTTAAGGTTAAGATCGACAAGTCGTTTGAAACAGAAGCTTCTTGAGCAACAAACAAAATACCGTAAAAACAAAAAGATAACGCCAATTGCTTATCTTTTGATCATCACAAATATTTATACATTGCTTTACCCATACCCCTAATTGGGTAGAGAAATTACTTACCTACCCTTGTGCCACAAGGGTTGAAGGCGTTTTTACATTGTAGGAATTTTCTGACTTTGATTGACCAAGCCTTAACTTTTCCTAACATTTCTCGGACAAAAAACGACCACAGGAATTTATAGTTGTCTTAGTTTCAAGAAACTTCAAACATCATTTAAAATTCACTTAATCTTGTTTGATTTCCTGAATCAGTAGGCTATGCTCTAAAGAGCATATGAATTTGAACAAAGGTCACACTATGAATACACAGCAATTTGAAGCATTTAAGCAGCAAATACAGCTTCTTAGCCCACAACAATTAAAAGCACTTCAGGGTGAGATCGACGGCAACCTCGAAACAGAGAAGCCTTCTTTGCTTACTGATGAAGAGTTAAACGCGCTAAATGACCTGTTCAGTTAATAGACAGACATCACTATTTTAGCTTAAGTTCACATTTTCACCGTAAATTTCATCTGTTCACCATTGCGCTCAAAATATCGTCCGCCTAGACTCATTTCATACGTCAATAAAAGGTTCTGATATGTCGATATCTG
Source organism: Vibrio sp. 10N.261.52.C11 (assembly GCF_041471405.1). NCBI lineage: Bacteria > Pseudomonadati > Pseudomonadota > Gammaproteobacteria > Vibrionales > Vibrionaceae > Vibrio > Vibrio sp. 10N.261.52.C11. The sequence goes on along the minus strand of NZ_JBFROI010000034.1, from coordinate 50,937 downwards.
GTATTCAATCTGGTTACGCCATTATTCAGCAATCCACCAACATGGCTGAAGAAGCCGCAATCGAGCTCAACCAAGCCTCCAAACACGCTCTAGAATCCGACGACACTTTCGAAGCTAGCGATCTCAGCTTTAATCAAATAGAGCCTGAACAAGCCATTTCCTTTAAAGACAAAGAACCTGAACCTGCTTCATCTTCAACCGATTCCTTGATTAAACTGACACAAAGCGCAAGTTATAACCGCGTTGGTGCAAGTGTGGTTGATCGTCAAAACGAAGCCATCGGTAGCCTTCTCGACATTCATATCTAAATTTCGCTCAAATACAGCCTATATTTCGCGAAACTTCGCTGCTTTTTGCTTCAACAACCACACAAACTGTAACTCATTATATCAGGCGCTTGTTTCTGGTTTATTACTCGGTAGAATCAGCGCAAACCAATTTGCTGCACAAACTTTACTTCATACTATTTATGCCAAAACTAAATCTGCATCGCCGTGACTATGTTTCTATTTTAGGAGGCGACATCTCCGCAGACGAATTAGAAAAAAAGCTTCAGCCTCATTTTGAAAAGCCAGTAAATAAGCTGACACCTAGCCCCTACCTGACAGAAAAGAATCTCACACGTCGCTGGACAGCGCTCGATAATGCAGATTCACAGCAAGAACTGCTCGACCCTCATACACAAAGCCAGATCCAAGCTTATGAGAAAAACATTGAGCACTTTATTGGCACCGTTAAAGTCCCTGTGGGAATATCTGGCCCTTTAAGAGTCAATGGCCTATTTGCTACGGGCGATTACCTCGTACCACTCGCGACCACAGAAGCTGCGCTTGTCGCGTCTTATAACCGTGGTTCTAAGCTGATTACGGCTTGTGGTGGCGCAAGTGCTATGTTGCTCAATGAAGGCGTAACACGTACTCCTGGCTTTGCATTTCAAGGATTAGTTGAAGCCGGACAGTTTGTGGCTTGGGCTGTGACTCAGTATGACCAGTTCAAGATCTTGGCAGAATCAACAACATCACACGGCAAGCTGACCGACATTAATATCAACATCGAAGGTAACCATGTTTACTTGGTGTTCGAATTTCTAACCGGAGACGCTTCTGGTCAGAATATGGTGACCATCGCAACCAATGCCGTGTTTGAGTACATCATCGAAAATACGCCAGTTAAGCCTGACCACGCTTTCCTTGATGGCAACTTGTCAGGCGATAAGAAAGCCAATACCCAAACCTTGCGCAGCGTTCGTGGCAAAAAGGTAACTGCTGAGGTTAATATCCCTGCAGAGCTTGTCGCGAAGTACCTACACACGACACCAGAGAAGATGGTCCAGTTTGGCCAAATGACCACAGTCGGTGGCGCTTTGAGTGGTACTATCGGTATCAATGCCCATTATGCGAATGCGTTGGCGGCACTCTATATCGCTTGTGGCCAAGACGCGGCCTGTGTCGCAGAGTCAGCGATTGGTATGACGCGTATGGAACTCAACAAAGAAGGCGGTTTATACGCGAGCGTCACACTGCCTAACTTAATGGTTGGGACTGTCGGCGGTGGTACCGGCTTGCCAAGTCAAAAAGCCTGTTTAGATTTACTTGGGCTGCATGGTAACGGTAAATCACAAGCACTCGCTGAAGTTTGTGCTGTACTGTGTTTAGCGGGTGAACTATCGATTGTGGGCGCATTTTGCGCAGGCCACTTTTCAAGAGCGCACCATAAGCTAGCTCGTAAATAACCTTTATCCAATTTGGCTTGTTCGGTTTTGTCGTTCATGCAAAATCACAAGCCAACCTGAATGCGTGAGTCATAAATGGATTACTTACACTTATCTAGGGTGAGCCTTAAGCACCTCACTGCGCTGCATATTATGCTGAACACTCACAGCGTCACTCAGACCTCAGAGCAACTCTGTGTCAGCCCTTCGAGTGTAAGCAAAACCCTGTCTCAGTTGCGTGACATCCTGAATGATGAGCTTTTCTATCGAGATGGTACCAAGCTTATCCCGACTCCCTTTGCTCTGAAGATAGCGCCCACTGTTCACGCAATTCTTTCAAGCATGAATGGACTGCTTCATCAAAAGAGTTTTACCCCTCAAGAGTACCAAGGCAGTTTTTCACTTTCGATGCGTGAAAGTACTTTCGAAGTATTTGCCTCAAAGATAAGTAAAATTACCACTGAGCTCGCGCCAAGCGCGAAGCTCAACATCTATTCGAAACAACAGCTCGGCTTCGATGCTTTACTCAGTGGCAAGGTCAATTTGATCTTGTTGCCTCATGATATATCTCAGCCGCCGACCGATAACAAAGAGCTGGTTTGGGAAACAATTCTTCCAGACGAAATGGTTTGTTTGATGGGCGCAGATCACCCTCTTGCTCAACAAGAACTGACAATTGAAGGCTACTTAGATTACAAGCACATTGGGATTTTAGATAACGAACTGTCTCAGCCTTACTTTGAGCAAAACTTAGTTCAATGTCATAAGCCAAGAGAGATGGCGATATCGGTCGCGGACTTCGGCGCTGCGGCTGTGTTGTGTCACCACACGCCTTTCCTGTTCACTTGCTCTAAACAGTGGGCTGAGCGTGCTAAGCAAGCTCAGGGCTTAGTGAGCAAGCCCTTGCCTTTTGATTACGGTAAGGTGGCGTATAGCTTAGTGTGGAACAAGCCCAACATGAATGATCAAGCGATCAAGTGGTTGTGTGACCTGTTTTTAGAAGCTTAATATTTTTAGAGACTTAGTATCTTTAGAAAGTTAACGTTCTTAGAAGCCTGATTGACTGCCTAAGAAATCTAAAGACTAGGTATAAACCTCAGGAGTTTGCATCGGTCTTTGAACTATGGTGTAGAGCTTATCGTGAAAGCTCTGCATCTGTTTTTCGGTGCATTTCGGCCAATCTAACGCGTCGCCAATGACACCATGATGCTGAAACGCATTGAGTCGAATTCGAACATCACTTGGTAGAGTCTTCAAGTAACGCCCCACTTGTTCAATTTCGTCCTCAAGATCGCTTTTATTTGGGATATGTAGCAACCTAACTTCGTGCAGTTTTCCTTTATCTGCTAAGTAGTTAATGGTTTCAAACACCCTATGATTACCTCTACCCACTAACCATTGATGTGTTTCCGATTGCCATGATTTTAGGTCAATCATCGCGCCATCAAGATAAGGCAACACCTTGTCCCACCCTTGAAGTGACAGCGAACCATTACTATCAATAAAACACGTGAGATGCGCTAACTGTGGATCACGTTTAATCGCTTGAAACAGCTCTATGATAAACGGCAACTGCATGGTCGCTTCACCGCCAGAAACGGTAATGCCACTCAAGAAAAACTGATTATGCCTGACAAGCTCCAGAACCTCTGAGACCGTCATTGTGGTAATTTTCGGGCTCGACTTATGGTCGCAGATATCGACGCACTGATCGCAGTTGGTACACGCGACCGGATCCCACTTCACCTTACCATCTACAGAGCTTAATGCGCCGCTTGGACACCCACTTATGCAGTCTCCACAATGGTTACAGTGATTAATAGTGTGTGGGTTATGGCAGGTTATACAATCGAAATTGCACCCTTGTAGAAACAGCACTAGGCGATTTCCCGGTCCATCAACACAAGAAAAGGTCAGCACACGGCTGACCTTCGCTTGTTTTTCTGTCTTATTATTTTTAACCCTAGCCATTTGAGTTGTTAGATCAGAAATTTTCATAATTCACATTGTTCGTATTCGAAACGCACCATACACATAACGCACGCACGTTAAAGCTATTCGTATGTCGGCGACATCTCTAAACTCGCCACGCGTGGTTTACGCTCTAATATGCCCGTGTTCTTCGCAGCTTCGGCACCTAAAAAGGTGGTATTGGTGCGTGAGCCTTGCTCGTCATATTTGACAATGTCAGATAGCTTAATCATGTAACCCGTGACACGAACCAAATCATTTGATGCAACGTTAGCCGTGAACTCTCGGTAACCCGCTTGAATCGCGCCTTTACACAGGTTAAACATCGCTTCAGGGTTAGATTTCACTGTTTCGTCGATGGTCAGAATGTCACTGATGCCCGAGGTGTAGAACTTATGGTGACCCGCGGTTGCACGAACGTAAGAGACAGGATCCGGTTCGGTACCATAAGGAATACGGACACCCGGCGTCACATCTTCATCTAAGCTAATACCGCCTTGAGCATGCAGCAGAGCTTTACCTTCTAATCCATATTTCACTTCAGAGCGTTCAACGATCTCAGCCAGCTTTTCAGAGATACGATGACCAAGCTGATTCGCCAGTTCATCGTGACCATAACGCCCTGCTTGACCTTCTTTCTCCAACAAGATGTTGACTGCTTCCGCCATGCCGTAAATACCAAACATTGGCGCAAAGCGATCCTCTTCGATCAAACCTTCTTTGGTTAAGAAGCCTTCGAAGAAGTTAGACTCTTCATGCAAGAAGCGGCTTCGAACGTTCATCAACTCAACCATGATGCCACTGTAGTTCGGCAATACTTGTTGTAAGAAATCAGCACTGTCCTCAGACTTCAACGCCACTTGCTTAAGGTTCATACGCACCAAGGTGTTTGAACCACCCGCTAACGGCAGAGAGTTGTAGCAGCTCACAATACCAAAACGCTTATCGCCGTAAGCCTCGGCATGCGCTGGATAGTTTGCAATATGTGGTTTACTGCATTCACAGATGTTGCTCGCCGCATGACGAAGTAGATCATCAGGTGTCACGGCTGGGTCGTACATAAAGGTTAAGTTTGGCGCGATTTGCTTCAATTCAGCGTCTACACGTAAAATCGTACGGCAGATAATGTTGTCTGTCGGGCCGATATTCACATGCATAAAGGCGTCTGGCAGTGTGCGATCCAACATGATCCAGAACAGCTTAATCTTTTGGTATACCTGCTCTTCTGTTAAGTCGCCCACGAAAGGCATCAACACATCATCCAACTGACCTAGGTAAACCGGAATTGAAGTGACAGACGGAACATGGTGGTAAAGGATGGTAAGCATGTTCAATGCTTCATCGAAGTTGGTTGCCGCGCTAAGCTCTAAATACTCTGAGCCTTGATGTAAGTATTTAGAATAATCTGGAAGTACATAGCGCGGCTTAAATGGGGCGTGCCCTTCAAACATGTCACACAGCACACCTTGTTGTAAGGCTTGCTCTACTTCTTTGCTTACCGGCATATACGGTAAGCTGGCTTCAGCTTCTAAGGCAAGATAGCTCGACTTCTGTTTTGGTGACAGGTTGGCATCTGAAATGATATTGCTAAAGCGTTGTTGTTGCTCTGAAAGTGGTGAAGAAGTAGATGACGCAGATTGGTGGCTCATGATTAAACCCTTAGTGTTGTTATGGGCTTATTTTATATCTCACCGTTATATTTCCACTAATGAAATGTATGCAAGACTACATTTCCAAAATGGAAATAAATAATTTGTAAATTAGCGGTGTTGAGTTTTCTATGAGCGAGATGAGAAACAGAGAAATAGAGAAATAGA
>NZ_JBFROI010000034.1:0-44734 GCF_041471405.1 Vibrio sp. 10N.261.52.C11 | reverse complement strand
AAATAGAGAAATAGAGAAACCAGAGTTAGTAGTGAAGAAATGAGAAAGCGCTGAGTCGTTCTGTTTAAAACGATAGCGCCAAAAAGAGAAAACCCACATAACTGACGGTAGAGTCGTTAATGTGGGTTTAGTAGTTTAAATGAGCATTCTGAATGCTAGCTCAAGGCATACACACGATTACAGATCTGGAAGCGCTTGTTTACGTCCAACACCCATTAATACCTTTAACTCTCCTTGTGGAGTGTCAATCGAGAACGGTGTAGAGACTTCAACTACTGCAAAGCCCGCTGCACTCAATACATTTTCTGAGCGCTGTTGGCTTACACCGTAGTCTTCACTGTCGCTTTCCAAGTACCAATCCCAGTGTACAAACGTACCGTCGTTTTCAAGCAGCGTGTAAATCAGACTGACTGTGTCTTGTAGGTTCGGGATAAAACCACACACCGAAGAGGCTACCACTAGGTCAAACTGGTTTCTGAATGCTGGATGCTGCGCTGCAAGTCCGCGCGATAAAATATCAACTACCGGTTCAACGTTAGGTAACTCTTTCTTATCTAACTCTTCAATCATCCCTTCAGAGATATCAAGTGCGATGATCTCTTTTGCTAAAGGAGATATTTTCTGGCTGAGTAGTCCTGTACCACAACCAAAATCAAGGACACGGGTTCCGTTTAAATCAACGAGCTGTGTTAACTGGTCAAATACGGACTGTGCGAATACTGCGGTCGCGGGATCTTTATCCCAATCAACGGCGTACTCGTCCCATTGTTTCGCCATCATGGCCTCCATCTTTACTTCTTGTAGGTTCGGAACTTCCCCAGAGTAAACCAAATTAGTCAATTCGTCATAGAGTTATCATGCAAAGATGGACTATTTCTAAGATAGTCAGCACAATATTCAGATAATATGCACCGACCCCCGCTCAATATGGAAATGAAATGAACCTTTCTCAAGTCCAAGCCTTTTGTTCCGTTGCTGATTTAGGATCAGTTTCTGAAGCTGCACGCCAGTTAGAATGCAACCGAACCAAACTCAGCATGTCGATTAAAGCCTTGGAAAAAGAGTTAGATGTCGAGCTGTTCGTCCGCAGCGGAAACCACGTTGAGCTTTCAGAAGCGGGTAAAGCGATTTACAAAGATTGCGAAGGCATGTTGGTGACAGCCGCGCGTATTAAACAAACCTGCTTGCATGTTTCGGGCGAATTCAACGCAGAAATTTGGATAGCACGAGATGACTCCCTACCCGATGAAATGTGGCAGGACTTATCTCACGCCTTAAATAACAAGTACCCTTCTACCTCATTCAACTTCGTTCTCGCATCGAGCGGTGACTTAGCTAACCTAGTTGAAACTCAGCAAGTCGACTTCGCATTTGGTGTCGATTACGAACGCGTCGATGACCCAAGAATTATCTACAACCCGCTTGGTAAGATTCGAATGATGTCTGTATGTAAGAAAGGACATGATTTGAGTGCGATGCGACGAGTGTCTGATGAAGTACTGAGAAATTCGATGCAAGCAACCATGGTTTATCTTAATGAAAAGGATAATCCTGAGCTTGAGCCCTTCTCGCGTCGTTACATTGGCTTCTCTAGCTTCGACTTTATGTTGGATACGATTCTACGTGAAGAAGCATGGGGCGTAATGCCTGAGCCATTGATTCGCCATTTACTGCGTGAACAAGAGCTTGCCGTGATCAAACACACCTACGGTTTAACACAAGAAGACTACTGTATGTTTACCGCGGCTGGCATGGCAGAGCACCCAGGAATGAATTGGTTGGCCGACCAGCTTAGTGATTATTTGTTTGATTTCTAGCTCGCGCTTATTGCTTATCGTCGATAACAAAGGGAAAAACCACAAACAGCACTACTCCTAAAAGACCATCACGTGATCCACTAAATAGCGTCCGTCTTCTTCAACCAATACCATTTCGGCGACAAACTCGCCTTTGGCGATGGTGTAAGCTTGTTTCCACACAAAAGCGATGGAGTCTGAACGTCTAAACAGCGCGACTTGCTCTCGCTCAGCAAAAAAGCCATTACTGTGCTGATAATGGTGACACACCTTTTCTAAATATTCCGGCGTAACAATGTCTTTCATCCTTTGAGTAAAGTCTCGACAGTGCTGTTCATGATCAACCTTAGTTGAACCATCCATCAGATTATCCATGATCGGGTTAGCAATCGCCCACAACTCATTATCACTGATATCGTCAAACTTCATATTGATTCACTCCTTGTCCATCGCAGTCGCAGTCAAATCTAGAAGACCAATAAGACCTTAGCGACTAATGTGTTTTATTAATCATAAACGATCCTATTTCAGTTGCACACCATCACCAAAAAACACTCAACGTCAACTTTATTGACACCACACCCTGATCTTAAGTCACTGAATTTTATTGATTTATATGTTCGAATTAAATAAGACATATAAACATCATCAGATAAAGTTTGTAAAGTTAGCTCATTATTAGAACAATGAAGTTATCAAAAACATCTGGAAAATATTATGTGTGACAGGAAAAGCCAAAACGAAAATCGAGTACTATTGTTCTCAGCCCTTTTAGCATCAGGCTTCGCAATTGGCGGATTGGTGTTGGGTCTTCTCGTTGGCTCTCTGGTCATAGTATTTGACGGTGTCTATTCTCTTATCAGCTTACTGTTAACTTTATTGTCACTAGCTGCCTCGAAATACATCAATCGCCCTTCGGACACTGAGTTCCCGTTTGGTCGAGCTATCATCGAGCCGATTGTGATTGCGATTAAAGCCGTTGTGATTCTTCTTGTGGTTGGTTATTCACTTTACTCTGCGATTGGTGCCCTAATGACGGGTGGTCGTGAAGTTGATGCTTCTATCGCAACTCTGTTTGGTATTTTCAACGTACTGGGTTGTGGTTACGCTTGGTGGTACATCGCGAATAAGAGTAAACGTATTTCTTCAGGTCTGATTCAGGCTGAGTCTAAACAGTGGCAAATGGATACGCTACTGAGTGTAGCGGTAACCGCGGGTTTCGTAGCGGCTTGGTTAATTACTTTTTCTCCGCTTGCAGAATACGCAGTGTATGCCGACCCAATGATGATGTTGCTAATGTCTTTCTACTTCATCAAAGTGCCTTTCGACATGTTACGTGAGGCGATGCGCGAACTGCTTATGATGTCGGCAAACAAAGATATTTGTGATGCGGTAGATAAGAACGTTGTCGCGGTAGACAAAGAAGCGGAGCAAGATTTGGAGCTGATGGGTGTGACTAAGGTTGGTCCAGAATTACGAATCAATGTTGATATTCATACCAACGACCAACAAGCGATTGCGGTCGATGATATTGAACGTACGCGCCGCCAACTTAAGCGACGCTTATCGAAGATGCCTTATGAGCTTCAATTGAATCTCAATATCGCGAGTTAAGAGTCGAGAGTTAAGAACCAAGAGCTAACCAATCAACCTCTCGCTGACTAAGACTCTGATTGAACCTTTTTAGAAGCCGACGCCGTAACCGTCGGCTTTTTGTCTCTGGTTACCCACCAGCAAGCTAAAGAGCCAATCGTTACCATACAAACGCCCTGCCAAAACGTCATGCTCAATGACAAACCCAAAATAATAGAAGACAGTAAGGTCGCAAAAATAGGCGTGAAATACGACATGGTCGCCAAGAAGACCATATTGCCGCCAAGTATCGCTGTATTCCAAAGCGCGTAACCTGCGCCCATACACACACCGGCTAACACTAAGTCAATTGCAGCACTGGTTGTCATCACCATGCCGGTTTCGTTACTCAATGCGTATTTGATCCACAAGGTGATTGCCGTTGCGATAAAGAACAACACAATCGCATTCTGCCCTTTCGCCACTTTCTGAGTGTAATTACAGTAAACCGCCCAAATAATCGCGCCGAAAAACGCCATTGAATAAGTTTTTGGGTTAGTAGCAACATTGGCAGCGATTTGTTCAACAGAAAGCCCCTGATCGCCGCTGATGCTCCAAGCGACGCCAAAGAAGGCCAAGAAGATACTTGGGTAAACCAACCAGTTAATTTTCTTGTCGCTCAGCAGCACCGCAAATAACACCGTCAGTGCTGGCCATAAGTAGTTGATGACAGCCATTTCCAAGGCTTGATGTCTATTGTTTGCCATTCCTAAAGCCAGAGCCAAGAAGATCTCATAACAAACGAACAAGGTGCCGCCAATCAGCAAATAAGACTTAGAAAAGCGTGACAGCTTTGGTAGACCCATAACACAGATCAACAACAGCGCACTCACCGTGTAAAGGCTGGCCGCACCACCGATTGGGCCCAGTTGTTCAGATACGCTTCGAGACAGCGCGATTAAGCAGCTCCAAAGTAGAATGGCAGCAATGCCGTAGCAGCTATGGCGATGAGATTTAAACACACCTCTTCCTTATTTTTATTGTAATGGGGTAATCAAAGCGAGCTTAAAGCAAAGGTAGGCTTAAACGCCACTATCGATAAGTTGCAGTAAGTAAAAATAAGTAGCCGAGCACATAACTGTACTCGGCTATCAATCATTCACTCAAAAATCTAAAAGCAATTAGCAATTATGCTAGTAAAAGAGCTTGCAGGTCAGCCAGAGACTTAACCTGATAATGAGGGTTAATTCCGGCTGGCGTTGCCTTTTCTTGACTATTTAACCAACAGGTTTCAATACCAAAATCTAATCCGCCTAGAATATCGGAATGTGGGTTATCTCCGACCATCAATACTCGTTGCTTAGATGGTAACCCGATCAGCTTATGGGCATATTCAAAAATTTGTGCATCCGGTTTGGCTACCCCAACCTCTTCAGAAATTATCACGTGCTCAAAGTAATCCGTCATTCCTGTACGCTCTAAACGAATTGACTGCAGCTCTGTAAAACCGTTAGTGATGATGCCCATGTTCACTTTGCCTTTTAAAGACTCCATCAACTCTTGTGCACCCGGTAATAAAGAGCAGATATCCGCCATCGCTGTTAAGAATGCACTGTTTAAAGCAGCGGTTGTTGTCTCTAATTTCTCAGCCCAGCTTTCGAAGCGCGTGTGTTTCAGTTGATCAGCCGTAATGCGACCATCTTGATAGTCTACCCATAGTGGTAGGTTAACTTCTTGATAAAAGGAATAATCCTGTTCGTTGAAGTCCACACCAAAACGAGAAAACATCAGCTTCATTCCCTGATAAGCATCAAAATGGAACAAGGTTTCATCTGCATCAAAGAATATCCAGTCGTACTTCATTTTATTTCCTATTAATCACGCTGTTGAGCTGCGTTTATCTTTAGTTGTTCATTGGCTCAAAGACCAGATGTTCATTCTACTACCAATTTTGTGAGCCTGAATATAGTTCTAATAATTTATAGAAAACAAGCCACAAGTCATGATGTATCGCAAATTTTGCCACATATTAAACCAATACCATACAATAAATACACTTAGGTACCGGGAGGTACTATGAAGCACTTTTTACCATCGTCTGTCATGCTTACCCCTTTTCTTGTCAAATACTATGACGAGGAGTCAGAAGACACCCTTGAGTCTGAAGAGTCGCAAGATCCTCAAATTGAGTGCAGTGATGACTCCGATAAAACGTCGACACCTGCCTAGCCAGATCAACTTTCAGTGAAAAACCTTAATTTTCATTGTTATAGAGCTCCATACTGTCTCTAATTTAGTCGATTTATCGCGATCTATTACTGACAATCAACACAGCCAAAAACCATGAAAACGATTGCTATATGAGCCCTATCACAACGACTAGCCACAAAGTGGTAGTTCGAATTCAAAGTTGTTCCAGATCAATGGTCGACCACTTGAATGCCGACAACATGTAGGAAATTAAAAATCATAATTAACGGAGTTTTCCAATGTCTACTGCATTTTACATCCCTACAATCAACTTCATGGGTACTGGCTGTCTGAAGGATGCTGCTGATAGTATTCAGTCTCAAGGCTTTAAAAAAGGTCTGATCGTAACTGATAAGATCTTGAATCAAATTGGTGTAGTTAAGCAGGTACAAGACCTTCTTAGCCAGCGAGGCGTAGACGCAGTTGTATTCGATGGCACTCAACCAAACCCAACCATCACGAACGTTAACGATGGTCTTGAATTGCTGACTGACAACGATTGTGATTTCGTTGTTTCTCTAGGTGGCGGTTCTCCACACGACTGTGCAAAAGGCATTGCTCTGGTTGCTTCTAACGGCGGCAAGATTGCAGACTACGAAGGCGTAGACCAATCTGAAAAGCCAATGATGCCTCTTATCGCTATCAACACTACGGCTGGTACAGCATCAGAAATGACACGCTTCTGCATCATCACTGATGAGGAACGTCACATTAAAATGGCGATCGTTGACAAGCACACAACACCGCTTATTTCAGTAAACGATCCTGAACTAATGCTTGCTAAGCCTGCATCACTGACTGCTGCAACAGGTATGGATGCGCTAACACACGCAATCGAAGCTTACGTTTCTATCGCAGCGACACCAATTACAGACGCTGTAGCGATTAAAGCCATTGAACTTGTACAAGCTTACCTAAGAACGGCAGTAGCGCACGGCGAAGACATTGAAGCACGTGAACAAATGGCTTACGCACAGTTCATGGCGGGTATGGCGTTCAACAACGCGTCACTAGGTTATGTTCATGCGATGGCGCATCAGCTAGGCGGCTTCTACGATCTTCCACACGGTGTGTGTAATGCTATCTTGCTACCACACGTTCAACGCTACAACGCGCAAGTTTGTCCTGAGCGTCTACGTGATGTTGCAAAAGCAATGGGCGTTAACGTTGAAGGTATGTCACCAGAGCAAGGCGCAGAAGCTGCGATCAACGCAATTGTTCAACTAGCAAATGACGTGAACATCCCAACAGGTATCGCGCAACTTGGTGCAAAGCTAGAAGATATCCCTACTCTGTCTGACAACGCACTGAAAGACGCATGTGGTTTTACTAATCCTAAACAAGCGACCCACGAAGAAATCTCTGCGATTTTCGAAGCGGCAATGTAATCTGCCATTAAGTCACTTATAAACTTATCGACAAACGGGCTCACCTACTGAGCCCGTTTTCTTTACCTGCCATATGTTATTCAAGTCTCTGTTTTGAATAGCCACTGATTAAGATAAATCTCTTTAAAAGTCGCATTGTCATAACTGCTTAGTTATAGTCAAACTATTGATACATAGAATGACAAACAGGTTCCATTGAGTCGTTGGATAGTTAACTCCTCATTATTAGCATCGCTCGTTTCCCACTCTGCCTTCGCGGAGGAACAGGATGAGTGTCACAGCCAACCGTTAGAAGACACGCGCGTCGAAAAAGCTTACCACTACCTAAACAGCAAGTTTTGTCAGCCCGCAATATGGTTCGATAACTTCTTTGTGGATGACCGTATTACCGAGGACGCCAGAGCCGGAACCTCTGTACGTTGGTATAATGATTTCATCTATTCTGAGGGCGGTGACGTGGATTATTCCACCAAGCTCAACGCACGCCTGCATTTACCCTTTGTCAGCAAAAGGCTTAAGCTAATCTACGAGTCTGTTGGCGATGAAGAATTCTTAGACTTCTTCCCACAAGATTCTGAAGAGTTAGAGAATGCACTTGGCCTTCGTTATGACGCCTATGCCAAGGGTTACAGTAGTTTCAATATCAAAGCGACATTACGCCCAAGAATAGAGGCTCGCTATCGTTTTACCTACCCGCTCACCACAGATGCAGTATTCAGGCTGACCCAACGTGTATATCAAGAAAAACAAGAGACTGGTGAGATCACCGACATCGACTTTGATCTTTCTTTAAGTGATGATTTCTTGGCTCGATGGTCAAGCTTTGCAGGATATAACGACGACCTTAAAGGTTGGAACTATGGTACAGGGCTAACCTTGTATCACTACCTTGCCCAAGACCAAGCACTTCAATATAGCGCCACGATTAATGCAACGGATGAGCCTCATAATCATTACGAATACGCTCAGGTTTCGGTTACCTACCGACAAAACGTATGGAAAGAGTGGCTGTTCTACGAACTCATCCCTCGTTATCAATGGGAACGAGAACCTCATGAGAAACACACCGAAGAAGCCAACATCACCCTTAGGCTTGAAGTCTTGTTCAACAATGTCTAGTGAGTGTTTGTGAGATTGGGGCATCGTTAGATAGAAAACGAGGCACAAAAAAGCACATCATGTGATGTGCTTTTTCAGTTCTATATAGGCTTAAACTGTAGTCTTAACCCTTGTAGTTTCTTACTCGTGCCGCTTCTGCTTCACGCTTGTCGACAACGGTTTTACCGATTGGCGCCAATGAGATAACCGCGAGCTTAAGGTGCTGAATCGCAAACGGAATACCTATAATAGTAATGAAACACGCTACTGCTGACATGATGTGACCAATCGCCAACCAGATCCCCGCAAATAAGAACCAAATAACGTTACCAATCACACCTAGCGGGCTCGTGCCGATGTCCATTTCATTGGTTAGCTCATCACGCGAAATCGCTTCCTGACCAAATGGGAAGAATGAGAAGTTACCCATAACAAAACATGCTCTACCCCATGGAATACCAACGATGGTTAGGAATGCGAGCAGTCCGAAGAACCACCAAGCTAGTCCCATAAATACGCCACCGAACAGAAACCAAATGATGTTTCCTATTGTTTTCATTCTGTATTCTCCAAATCTTTGAATGCTATTTATTTAATATGCCGAGTAAGGCAATGATTGTTGTAATAGGTTCATTATTGTTGAACCTTTATGAACCGTTTATGAATCACTTACATTTTATGTGATTGATATACACCACGGTTCTCTAAATCTACATAGGGCTAAACCCATTTATTTGATACCATACACTTAGATTTTTAGTACCAAAAAGCTAAACAGACTCAACAACGAATTTAAGGCCGAATTTATGAATAACACTGAGCAACCTAAAAAGAAAATGAAAAACTGGGTGCCAATCGTCTTCTTCGGACTTCTCAGCACTGTTCCAGTGTTCATGTTCTTAGTTGATGTGTACATCAACCAGTATATGTAACAGAGCCGGACATCCTAGCTATATAAATGGATATAAGAACCCTTTCCTGTATCCATTTCAGTTCCAATTAGATCAGTTCTTCTTCAGCCAGCTCTTCGTTAATCAAATCAGCTCTTCGCTAATAAAATCTAGAATGTCTATCAGCTCATGATCAGGCAGATTTAGTAGGTTATCCCCTACATACCATTCAATCTTACATTGGTTTGGCAACTCGCTTATCGCTGGGTTTCCTATCCAAATCTTGTGTTTCTTCGCTATGTTATCTCTCACAATAATGCCGTCTTCATAGCTCACAGGTAAATATAGGTGAAGCATGTTGACCTGCGGTTGCTGCGGATTAACAGTGAACTGAGGATAGTCTAATAAGATTTGGTAGATCTGTTTTGTTCGCTCAAACAGTGATGGCATCAACTCTAATCGCTCATCAAACTGCATTGCTGCTGAAACCACATAAGGCGTTCGGTGATAAACATTGCCACCTTGGCGCTTCATCCACGCAGATGCTTTCGCTACAAAGGCTTTATCGCCCAACAATAACGAACCACCAAGGCCATTGAGACCTTTATACAGCGAGACATAGGCGCTATCGAACCCCTTAGCAATCTCGCGGTATGGCTTTTGGTAATACGCGCCACACTCCCACAAGCGGGCACCATCCATATGAAGGTGAATCGATTGCTCTTTGCAGTACTGTTTAATCGCCTCAAGCTCTTCCCATTCGGGTAACTGCCCACCAATTTCTCGCATCGGCAGTTCATATAATGCGGCTGCGATTTCATCAGGCCATGCCTTTAAGTCATCGACATTCCAAGTGCGGAATACGTTACCGACAGGAAGAACACTAAAACGATTTTGAAGCTGATACCCTTGGCGTTCATGGCGCATAATATGACTCGATTCATGCATCGCCACTACTGGGTTTCTTCTCTCTTGGCACGCAATTTCTAGTGCAGTCGGTTGATTCATGGTGCCCGTAATAACAAACACAGCCGCTTCATAACCGAGCAGATCTGCCACTTTCTTTTCAAAACTCTCAATAAACTCGCCATCACCGTAGCTATCGTGAGTAACATTATTTGTTTCACACCAGTGAGCCATCTGAGCGAATGTTTGTGCCGGAGTTGGTTCTAAGTGACCAGAAAGCAAAAAATCACATTGTTGACGCAGATCTGTACTCATACTCTTTCCTTTATTCGTTATCATTGTATGAAAAGTTGTCGAATGGTTTCGTTCTAACGTTAAGGTGACATAAAGTAAAAATGTTAGCTTTTATTATTAACGAATATTTAGTTTTACAAGCTCATATCCTTTCGAAGTATTGAATTGTATAAACAATACAGTGCCTTAAAACAAGGTAAACTATACGAAATGAGATAATGAAAAAACAATCACTATTAGCTAATTCGTTGTTCTTCAAGCATTCTTCTATTATTGTATATCTATAATCCCAATAGGTATTATTCGTTTATATACAAAGAGGGCTATATGTCGAAAAATCGAGTTTTAGTGCTATTCGCACACCCTTCTCAACATCGTTCTGAAGCAAACAAACCGTTATTTGAGCAAGCAAAACGCGTTGACGGTGTCACGTGCGTCGACCTCTATGCCGAATATCCAACGTTCAAGATCAGCATCGATCGTGAGCAAAAACGCCTATTGGACCATGACATCATCATTTTTCAGTTCCCCTTATATTGGTACTCCACACCGGCAATTCTCAAAGAGTGGCAAGATCTCGTTCTAGAGTATGGCTTCGCCTATGGAACCGATGGCAACGAGTTACAAGGTAAGAGCTTACTGTGTTGCATCACTGCTGGCGGTAAAAAGGATGCTTACCAAAGTGATGGCTACAACCACTTCACTATTCGAGAACTGCTTCACCCAATTGAACAAACCGCGTCTTTATGTGGGATGAACTATCTTGCGCCTTTTGCGCTTTTTGGATCTCGTACCGCTTTAGAAGAAAACCGTATTCAACAACATGTCGATAGCTACAGAACGCTTTTACAGGCCTTGGTTGCAGGTGATATCAACATCAAAAGAGCCAACAAGGCAGAAAAGTTGAACCATATTGTGGAAGAATTGATGGCAGAGGTTAAATAATGACGGGATACTTTCTACAAGCATTTATCTATTTAATTGCAGCCGTGATTGCGGTCCCTATTGCCAAAAGACTTGGACTTGGATCAGTTCTCGGCTACTTAATCGCTGGCGTTGTGATTGGTCCCATCATTGGATTGGTTGGCGAAGAGACAACAACCATCCAGCACTTTGCCGAGTTCGGTGTAGTGATGATGCTGTTCTTAGTCGGGCTTGAACTTGAACCTAAGATGCTATGGGCGATGAGAAACCGATTGATGGGGCTTGGTGGCCTTCAAGTTGGTGGTACGACCGCTATCGTGATGGGAATTGCACAGTTCTTTGGTCAACCTTGGACGATTGCTTTAACTATCGGTTTGATCTTTGCGCTTTCATCGACAGCCATTGTTCTACAAACGTTCAATGAGAAAGGCCTGTCTAAAACGGAAGGCGGTAAAAACGCTTTCTCGGTACTTTTGTTCCAAGATATTGCCGTTATCCCAATGCTGGCGTTCATCCCTTTGTTGGCTCTTCCTGAATTGGTTGCTTTGGCAGAAAGTGCCGCCCAAACCGCTGCACACCATGATGAACTCAGTTTAGTTGCAGGTTTGCCAAGTTGGGCATACGGACTTGTTATTACGGCTTCAATTGCGATTGTGGTCGTCGGTGGACATTATCTAAGTCGGCCACTGTTTCGTTTTGTTGCGAGCTCTGGCTTACGCGAGATCTTCACTGCAACTGCACTGATGTTGGTGATTGGTATTGCTGCACTGATGAGCCTAGTCGGCCTATCTCCGGCTTTGGGTACCTTCCTTGCGGGTGTGGTTTTAGCGAACAGTGAATTCCGCCACGAACTTGAGTCCAATATCGACCCGTTTAAAGGGCTGCTACTTGGCTTGTTCTTCATCACCGTAGGTGCAGGCATTAACTTTGATGTTCTATTCAACGACTTTGGTTTGATCATTGGCCTCACCCTTGGCGTTATGCTTCTTAAAGCCTTGGTGCTATTTACGTTGGCATTAATCTTCAAAATCAAAAACAGTGACCGTTGGCTGTTTACACTGAGCTTGGCGCAAGCCGGTGAGTTTGGTTTTGTACTACTAAGCTTCTCAGCACAGAACCATGTATTACCTGCGGATATTGTTCAAACACTATCACTGGTTGTTGCCCTCTCTATGTTCTTAACTCCTGGTCTGTTCATTCTGTTTGATAAAGTCATTCTGCCCCGTTACGAGCAAAAATCGAACGATCGAGAAGAAGACAAAATAGAAGAGAAAGGTACCGTTATCATTGCAGGCATCGGCCGATTTGGTCAGATCGTAAACCGCTTGTTGGTATCAAATGACGTCAATACCGTAGTATTGGATCATCAAGCAAACCAAGTGGACTTATTACGCTCCATCAATATTAAATCTTACTTTGGTGATGCTACTCGTCACGACTTGTTGCATACCGCGGGTATCGAAGAAGCCGCGATGCTAGTAGTGGCAATCGACAGCCAAGACTCAAGCGTTGAATTAGTGAAATACGTTAAACACACCTACCCTAAAGTGAAAGTCTTAGCGCGTGCATTCGACCGAGGTCATAGTTATCGCCTAAGAGAAGCGGGGGCAGACTTTGTTGAATCAGAGACCTACCATTCTGCTCTTGAAATGGGCGCTGAAGCCTTGCGTTCTTTGGGTCATCACCCATTCTTCGTCGAGCAGCAAAAATCGACTTATCAACGCGTTGAGAGCCGTAAGTCTGAAAAGCTTTACCAAGCTTGGTCTGAAGCGGAAGAGAACCCACGCTACGACAACAACTACCGACAAATCTTCATTCACCTTGAAGAAGCAATGAAAGAAGATATGAAAAAAGACCGTTCAGACAAACACTCTCGTTCTGAACGTGGTTGGACACCTCCACCGAAAGGCTATGCAGATGGCTTTGAGGAAGAAGAGTCTTAAGCAGAATCTAGACTACAGCTCTAGATAACCATGCTATTCAACCATCAAAAGCGGCTATTTGAGCCGCTTTTTCTTTCATTTAACCCCGACAAAACCTCAAATGAGCACAAGTATCAGGTGCTGAAACTCTTAATCCGAAAGATTTGTGTGATCTAGCTAAAATTTTTAATTTCTGACCACATGGCAAAAGTGGATTCGATTTTTACATTATTGAAACATTCCCACCCCGCATAAACCACACCAAAAACATGGCTATATATGCACTCATTCCTACCATTCAAGCACCCACCCAATTCTTAGCGACCACTCTCTAAGGCTTGAATTACATTGCATATATCGAAATACGCCGCAAAACCCCTAACAGATTCATTCATCAATCAAATAAATAACGCACGACATTCACAAATTCAAACCATCAAAATTAACATAAACATTTCAAAATATGTCTATCGTTACAATTTGTAACGAATGGCGGTTGTCGGTATAGTCCTGCAATTCAAAAAAGTGAGACCTTTGCGCTCACCTTAAAGGAGATATAATAATGATTACTAATGATGCTGTAATAATGGGCATGTTAGCTGTTATTCTTGGCGGTGTTTTTATCACGGAAAGTAGCCAAAATAGCGCACTGAAAAAATTCTACTCGTTCGTTCCGGGTCTATTGCTTTGTTACTTTGTTCCCTCTTTATTAAACAGCTTCGGCATAATCGATGCTTCGAATTCTAAACTGTACTTTGTTGCAAGCCGTTACTTACTTCCGAGTGCACTCGTTCTACTGATCATCTCTGCAGATCTGCGCAAGATCTTTGGACTAGGTTCAAAAGCCGTCATCATGTTCCTAACCGGTACTGTCGGTATTATCATTGGCGGCCCATTGGCTATCTTGATCATCGACCAAATAAATCCTGGCCTTGTATCGGGTGATGTATGGCGTGGTCTAACAACGGTGGCAGGTTCTTGGATTGGCGGTGGTGCAAACCAAGCTGCAATGAAAGAAGTATTTGAAGTTGACGATCAGTTGTTCTCTGCGATGATTACTGTGGACGTAATCTGTGCCAATATTTGGATGGCAATATTGCTTATCATGGCAGGTCGTCAGAAGAAGATTGATGCATGGTTAAAAGCCGATACTTCATCTATCGAAGACCTAAAAGAAACCGTATCTAAGTACCAAGAAGAAAACGCGCGTCCGACGACGACAACGGATCTAATGAAGATCACTGCGATTGCGTTTGGCCTTACGGGCTTAGCACACTTCTTTAGCGACATTATCGCACCATGGATCTCAACTAATGCTCCTGAACTGGCGCAATACAGCCTGACTTCTGGATTCTTCTGGTTAATCGTAATGGTGACTACGTTTGCACTCATTGCTTCATGCTTCAAATCAACACGCAGCCTTGAGCACAGTGGCGCATCTAAAGTGGGCTCTGCATTCATCTACATCCTAGTTGCCACTATTGGTATGCAGATGGATATCACAGCTATCTTGGATAACCCAGGCTACTTCTTCATCGGTATCACTTGGTTAACCATCCACGCGATTATCATGATTGTGATGGCAAAGCTAATCCGTGCACCACTGTTCTTCATGGCAGTAGGTAGCCAAGCTAACGTCGGCGGTGCTGCATCGGCTCCTATCGTAGCGGCAGCGTTCCACCCAGCATTAGCTCCAGTAGGTATTCTAATGGCTGTACTTGGTTACGCACTCGGTACATACGGCGCTTACATCTGTGGCCTAATCATGCAGGCTGCTGCATTGGGTTAACAACTCATTGCTGTAAAAAATGGGCAACTGAACCTTGATCATATCGCCCATTTTCTTGAGTTCCGAGATGTAAAAAAGGCGACAGTAAAAACTGTCGCCTTTCTAATATCTTGTTACTCAGCTAAAGCTTATTCCCAATCAAGAATTACTTTACCTGACATACCAGAGCGCATCATGTCGAAGCCTTTCTGGAAGTCGTCCACTTTGTAGTGGTGAGTAATGATTGGTGTTAGATCTAGGCCTGATTGGATTAGTGAAGCCATTGTATACAACGATAAGAAAAGTTAATTTAAAACAGACACTTACCACAAAATAAAATTACTAATGGCGACAAACTGGCGACAAATTTTTCTCTCCAAGATAAAAATAAGGTCAACAATAAGCCTATTTCTCGTCTTACTTCCAATCCAGCTTCTTTGACCAAGCAAAAGAAATATATAATTAAAATAACTTTACGCTGCCCTCCGTCCCGTGCTTTTTTGACTTTCCACTCACCTTCGTAGTAAACCTTAAGGCCAGTAGCATCAATGGCTTGGTCCTGACTTGCTCCTCTCGTTTTAGTACTAAATGAGACCTCAACTTACTTTGCTCCACGACTGAGGCAGGTCTAATGCGGACAACTTAACGGAAAATTGGCTAGCCTAAATATTGAATAGATAAATCATTGTAAAGCCCCCAGTGGCATAGAGAAGACTCGCTTCACCATGAGCGGCAGTGTTAAACGCTAAATAACTAAACCGACGTGGTCTACCACGCCGGTTTTGCATGCTTTGGACCACCCGCTTATGGATTCCTCATCAATCCAAAGAGTCAGAGAACCACGTTTAATGAGTGCTCGGGTTGTATTGCTTCCATTTGGTTGTTTTGTAACGAGGCTTAGATATGAGGCTACGAGGAAAAGTGAGTGTTGCTGAACAGAGTGTAGGTTGTAGATTTAGTTCCCTCGAATTACGCAACAAAGCCGCTTGCATCATCAAAGTTATACATACCCTCCACAACACCCAGCGGTGTAACTTCTTGTGGAATGTCTGGAGGATGTGGATAAGAGTCCATATATGGATTATCCACATCCTCCTTTTTCCTTTTCATTCTCGGCTACCATCTCAGTTGCTTCGTCAACACCGAGCGCTGGATCTCAGCATTGTTTGACTCATCGTCAGAGTCCACATCTGATTGTTCTTATTCACGATCCTCAATTGCTTTTTAATCTTCCTTTTTAGCTAAATTGATAGGTTCTTCCTTCAAACCCGCTGACACTACAACTTCAGAATCACCAAGATAGGTAGACACCTCACCAGTAGCTTTATATTGCAAACGCAGGATTGGGGAAGTTATTAGGGGATCCGGCAGCGCCTAATACGTTTGTTATCAGTATTACATTTCGCTATTATTTGGCTGATTCAAGCCCACATCACATGACCACACTAATTTTTGTGACATATCTTTTGTAGAATAATTCATTGTCACCTTGCCTGTCTTTTTATCAAATTTCGTCAGTCCGACATAATCCTTAATATAAAGACTATTTTTTGTATTTGATATATTTACGCCGTCATTTGAACCATAACGCAACATAACCCAGCCACCAATTTCTATGGAATAATACATATCATCTTGGATTCGAAGCCAACCATCTCTCACATCCCCTTTTCCCAAATCACTTAGCAATGGGTTAATTGACGTCAACTCGCAGAACAAGCGTCGTTTCTCATCGTAATTCGCGCTATCCGCTGCATTTAAACTAAATGCCAATGGCAAAAGAAATAGAACTTTTTTCACTTATTTACCCTTAATACTTATAAAGAATGACATGGCTTCCCACTTCCGAGGCTCTGCCATAATTATGTGGTAACTAATTGCATCGAGGCACCATGTCTGATTATTCTTATTTCTGCGATATCGACATAGCCAAAAACCACTTTAGCCACCATGCCGTAGACAAAAATGGTAAGGTCATACTTCATAAGTAGTAACCCGCTCTAAACTACTGACTACAATAACAAATATGCCACTCATGCGTACAGGCGGTGAAGCGTGTTGCGGTGCACATTATTGGGGCTTTGTTAATGTAGCATCGTGAATTATTGTAGAGAACAAGGAGCCTCGTTATATTGATACCGACTAAATACATAATTACGGCCATTCCAACGCATGACAGGAAAACAAAAACCCGGGCCGCCTATCTCAATATCCGGCCAACCGTGAGGTTCCTGAGTAATTATAAAATTCGGTATTCCAACTCCACTGGTGATTAGCTTCCAACTACTATTGTTCCATTTACTGACGAGAGTATAGTGATAGCCAGTATTTCCATAACAATATGTATTACTTTCTGTGATAATCACCTCAGGCTGATCATCACCATTCAAATCTCGTACAACAGTTATTTCACCCAATGAGGTGAAGCGAAATTCCTGACAATTACTACGCCAAGATTTGCCATCGAAGCTATAGCCTGCGGCTTTAAACGCAGAAACTTCGTCTGCATATGTAAGTTGAACGGAAAACGCATTTATACTCCAGAACAGCAAAGGAGTATATAAGAAGTAAGCATATTTGTTTTCAAATGGCATTGTTGTTTTTTTTCATAGTGTTGAAAATTTTTGTGAACCCTCTCGCTGAATATTTCCATGAGTTGAAGGTGATAAAATTCTTTCTCTTCAATTCATTTATTAGATATTTTCTTCCTACATTTGTTAATGGATATGTCAATGACGTATATTCATTCGCACAAAAACTTTCCATTTTCACTACCTTTCCATTTATATCAAATGGTTTCATATTTTCCTTCTTACCCGCTTTGTCTCGACAGTCAACTGCTGGTGTTAATAGTTGCGCAATATGAATTTATCCATTTTCTTCTATATGGGTAACTAACATGAATGAATAATCTAATTCATCTAATTCATCTAATTCATCTAATTCAGCGTTGGCTTTTTGTTCAAAATCTTCAACCATAGTTAAGCCATTGTCTGCTTTAATGTATGCCCAGTCTTCAGTAACATTTAACTTCCATTCATAATCATTGGCTGGAAAGCCATTCGCTAAGATCTGAGTCGAAATAACGAGTGCAAGTACAAATGTTTTTTTCATTTCCCTGTGTTTCGATTGTCAGTTTTGTCTTTATTTTCAAGATTATATACAACAGGACTAGCGAGCGTGACTGCAAAATCGTGGTATAGGATAGTTAGAAACTATCAAAATATAACAATGAATTTAATCTATGGCCTAATTTCATTGTAAATGTAAGAAGTCACGCTGTCTTTGAAAGTTGACCAACTAAAACAGCATGACTGGGGGTTCTTTGTTTAGGAATGAATACTAATTCCTGAATACAGCTCGCTCATCGTTAAAGAATCAAAAAACAACGTAAAAAATCACGTTCTTTCCCTATGAATAATATTTAATTTTCGAAAACACACCTAAATACGAACACTCTTCAGAAACTCCACAGAAAAAATTAAATCATACACCAACCAAGCCATTCAAATCGGACTAAAACAATGGGCATTTAGGACTTAACATCTTATTTATTAGAATCTTAAATAATAACAAATATAATACAACACATCGGATTTGTTATTTATAAATATCAAATTACTATCTCGCCGCTCAATAATTTCTAACCAAAAAATAAACAATAAAAAGGTATTAACATGTCTATAACTTTTCAAGGTAACCCCGTTTCAATCTCAGGTCTATTTCCTAAACCTAATCAAGTAGCACCAAGTTTTACTCTCTGCGACAAAGAATTAAATAGCCTAACCTTAGAAAGCCTAAAAGGGAAAAATGTCTTATTAAATATTTTCCCTAGCATTGACACCCCAGTTTGTGCTGCAAGCGTTCGTACATTTAACGAGAAAGCCGCTAATTTAAACAATACAATCGTATTATGTGTTTCTGCCGACTTACCATTTGCTATGAACCGTTTTTGCGGTGCTGAAGGCATTGATAATGTAACAACCGCTTCTTTCTTCAGAGAGTCATCATTCACTGAAAACTACGGTGTAAACTTAAATGAAGGTGCGCTTGAAGGGTTAGCTGCTAGAGCTATTATCGTTATTGGTCAGGATGGTATGGTCACACATAGTGAATTGGTTTCTGAAATTACTACTGAACCAAACTATGAATCAGCACTAGCGGCTTTATCATAATCATGCGTAAACTACTTATTGTTGCTGCTACCCTATATTCAATAAACGCCTTCGCAAAGTTTGAAACTACTGAAGACGATGCTGAGTTTGGAGCGGCTCAAGTCGTCACACTTGATAAAACAACAAAGTTTGACCTGATTGGTACACCATTAGAAGTAGGTGATTTAATGCCTTCGGCTAAGATGCTGACTTCAGATTTAGGAAGCTATGATACCAGTGCGAAAAGTAAATCGATCAAAGTCTATAGCATATTAACATCTGTTGACACGCCGGTTTGTGTTCAACAAGCTATAGAACTTTCTCAATACATAGAAAACAACAGTCACAAACTTCAAGGTATTGAATTTTATGCAGTGAGTGCCGATACTCCTTTCGCTCAACAACGGTTCATTAAAGAGTACTCTCTTGACGGGGCGACATATCTTTCTGACTCTTCAGAACATAAGTTTGGCCTAAATACAGGGACTCAAATTAAGCAGTTAGGTTTGCTTAGTCGAAGTATCATTGTAGTGGGTATAAATAACCAAATTATTTATACCCAAAGAGTACCTGAACTTACAACTATCCCTAGTTTAGAGCGAGCCGTAAAAATAGCGTTAAAAAACCGCTAGATACCAATAAGATATAAGAGGCATCAGCCTCTTATATCAATAAAACCCCCATTCTAACAATTAAAAATCAATGATTAAAATTATTAAAAAGCAAACGTTTATGTAGGATTGTTAATTTTCATCTCATTAATAACTATCAAACCAAAAGAAGTGTCAATACTAGAACTAATAATAGGAGAAATTTCGATTTAGAATTATAAAATCAAAATACGATATGGCACTTCATCATTTCATTAAATAATATCTACCCTAATTTCACGACCTCTATCCATGACCGCATCGATACAACCCCATAGATTAAAAAGCATATTGAACCAAATATTTAAGCTTTTGGTGTCATGCATACGACCTCACTGGATGAGGCACTAAAGCACCTCAATGAAACAACACACATAAATGAAAGTAACTCTACTTATTTTAGGCATACCTTTCAGGTTCTCGATAAAAGAACAAACCAAAATTACCCTAACTTTTATAAACAATTTTAATTATGAAACCAGGGTTATATTGTTTTCTTAGTTGTTGTCTATTGAATAATTTGGTAAATTTGTATCATTTCATTTCAAGACAATAGCAAGTATAGGTAAAACAGATATCTATGTGGGACTTTAGACCTCAGGAGTGCTTTCAACTTCGAAATAAAATATCAGGCGAAGAAAAGAGACTAACCCATACAGAAAGCCAGTTGTTATTGCTCTTACTTTCGAATAAACATCGAGTCGTAACTAAGTCAGAAATTCACAAAAAAATTTGGCTAGGAAAATGTGTTTCAGATGCCAGTATCACACACAGTATTGCTTCATTACGTCTAGCTTTAAATGATACAGCGGAAGCGCAATGTATCATTCGAACCGTACCTAAAGCCGGCTACTTTGTCGCTGAGAATAAAATAGCTCTAGCTTTAACCAACCAAGACCAATCCTATACTGGGCGCCCTGATAAGATACGAGCTCTTAAACTTAGGTGTTCTTGGCAAGTTGGAGTAATACTTTTATTAGTCAGTATGAACTTGTTACTGTTTTGGTTTTTGTTCATCCCTTCACAAAGCGAACCTAAACTGAACATGTCAAGGTTGAACTCTCAAACCAACACTTTTACGATCAAGAACAACGATTTCCATAGTCAACAGCTCCTAGAACAACTGATTAGACACCCTGATTTGAACAATGTGAATTTTTATATCACTTCAAATAAAACTAGGATTTATGTAAGTTGCATTCACCAGAATTCCTCATCACCTTACGGCCAAAGCATCAACTTCTCCATTGATATTAAGCGCGCTATAGAGAGAACTAGTAATGATATTGTACAAAAATGCCAATAAGCGCTACAGACTTGGCGTTGTCTTTTTACTTGCCTTGTTTCCTATTCAAATCTTTCTGAACGCATCGTTTATTCCTAGTTTTGCTAAAAACGCTACTACCCAAATAAGTAAAACGATTCTGACTTACGGTGAGACAATGGGAGACAATAAATACAGAAAAATCGACTACCACTTAAAACCTTATCTATGGAACCGATTTCTCTTACTTACTTCTATCCATTTCGGCAATGGGAAAAAGGTTGATACACAATTCCTTATTACCTTTTGGCCAAAATCTATTTATTCAATAAAATACATCAATAAGCTGGTTGACGCTCCAGAGTCAGAATATTTCGATTTGCCGGAGCAACATGTCCTTTTTGACGGGGGCGAAGAAATTTTTCAAACTTTGCGAGAAACCCCATACCAATATTGCTACATCCAACTGTCGAACAGCTCAGTTCAATGTGTCAATATATCTAAAGATAAAGAAAAAAATCGCCTTCAATGAGAAGAAAACAGCATAGCATGTGGACATTTAATCCAACACTTCGGCATCAACTAACTAACCAAAGTAATGGGAAGAGCAAAAAATTGCACTCTACAGATTGCAAAATTTTAGAGCTTTTATGTCAATATCAAGGAAAAACTGTTTCAAAAAACGCCTTAATAAACGCGGCTTGGCCGGGGCGTGTCGTCTCTCAAGCGAGTTTAACGCAATCCATAGCTCACCTACGCATAGCTTTAGGAGATAATGGCCGCCAACAAAATATTATAAAAACTGTACCTAGACATGGTTATTCGGTGGTTAGCGACCTCATAAGTCTTGAGATGCCTGTAGCTCTTGAACAAGACAACTTATCAACCTCTTGCTCAGAAATACCCCAAGACACTCCCCAACTAGAGCATCAAGAAAAGATTGGTCTATCAGCTCATCTACAATACCTTCAAAAATTTATTTTATTGATTCTCTCACTCTTGTTGCTACTTAGCATTACTTGGTTAGCACGGATCATATATTACAATAGCACCACAGATCGTCTCCAATGGAATCAGCGTGAGTATTTGGGGGTAACGTATTACTTTACGAATACTAAAAATGGAAGTCAACGTTTCAAGGATCTCAAACGGAGATACTCAAGTGATTTGCGTATGCTATATATTTCTGAAAACCCCGAGCAATTGTATATATCGTGTGTTTACCAACCTAACAATTTGCATGAACGTCACACAATGAATTTTAGTTTTTCCCGAGATTATTCAATCGAGCAAGTAAAAGAGGCCATTAATGAACAATGTCAGTAAAGCCATCGTTTGGCTGGTGTTGGCAAATACACTCATCATTGCGCTGCTCTCGTGGATGAATAACCTTAACCATCCTCCATTCCTCGATGGTCGAAACAACACCATGTTGTTTTCTCGCGGTCGTACATATACAAAATTTGAAGTCGATACCTTCAAAGAAGTTATTACCGTTGATCATCGGTGGGGAGGAGTCCACGATATCCATTCGAGCACACTATCCGAAGGAGAAAACAAGGCTCTCAACGTTTATTACTCAGTTTATTTTTGGGGCATAAACCTTTTTTCGACGACCAACGTACTACGTAGCTCAAACTACATTCCCTCCACCGAACTCGACTTCGCTGAAGCCCACTTGATTAACGATTCCTCGGAACAATTTTTCCAGACCTTGTATCAAGACAAATATATATTTTGTTATTCCAGTTTATTAACCAGCAGTGTCCAGTGTATCACTGCAGATTAATTAGAGTAATTAACCTAATCAACCAACACATTTAGTTATAACCAAATGTGTTTAAAATAAACCCTTTAATACCAATGAGTTAATTTAATTTTGTAAAATTACGGTCAACGGTAAGTGTTGTAAAATTTGGATTTGTTCATTAGTGTTTTTAAGGTTTTTTGGACATAGTACTAGCAAATAAGACATGTCCGAGAAATACAATACTCATGAGCAACAAAAGAGAACCTTTAAAGATCACTGCACTCTTGTTGGAAGGAAGCCCAATCACAGCGATTTCGGGACCAATCGAAATGCTGACCATCGCTTCAATACAAGCAGGATTACCTACCCCAAAGGTTAGTTATGTATCCGTTACAGGTGAGCCCACTCAATTTCTTGGAGGACTCATAATTAACTGTAATACACATTGGGCATCCGTCGAACAGACAGATATTTTGCTAATAGGCGCATGTGGTGATATAAGTAAAGGGTCTTATGTCTTATCCGAAGAGGTTAAGTCTTGGCTACAAAAACAAATCGCGCAGTCTGAGTTTGTTCTCTCTTTATGTACAGGGGCTTTTCTTCTGGCGGAGCTTGGGGTTTTAAACAAACGAAGCGCTACTACACATTGGGTATATGCTGAAGATTTTCGCAAGCAATTCCCCCAAGTAAAATTCAAACCACACTTAAAAATTACTCATGAAGGCAGATATATATGCACCTCTGGTATTAAAGAATACTTCGCCGCAACAATCTTGTTAATTGACGCTCTGTTGGGCACCGCCCAAAGAATAAAATGTGAACAATATTTGGGAGGCGATATTTCGAAAATAAAGCGAATTTTTTTAACAAGTTTTGTTCAATACCAACAGCACAGTGACGGTTTGATTAATCGATTACAAGAATGGATGCATAATGAAGACCCTAGCAGGCTCTCTGTCGCTATGTGTGCAGAAAAAATCTTTTTGAGTGAAAGACAAATGAAACGTCGCTTTAAAGCAGCAACTGGCGAATCTCCAATGAGTTACATACAACGTATTCGAGTAGCATTCGCTAGAGAAAAATTGGACACTACGCGCCTAAATATAGAACAAATATCCCAGCAGGTCGGTTACAGTGACACAAACCATTTTCGATCGCTGTTTAAAAAGTTTTACGACATGACACCCACAGAATATCGCAAAACGACACAGACTGGTGGGGCTTAATCATTTAAATTTTCGTTGAACCTAACTTCTTAGTTTAAAAGAAGGGAGTTACCCGAATTAATTGAGATTCTTAATCCACAATCCAAGACAAAATAGGTAACTCTCGCTCTAGAGCCCTCATCAATTCAACATTTAAAAAGTTTATCTATCCCCGCCCACGCTTGTATCTGCAAGCGTTCAACGACGCCACACCACACTTCATCTCGTTTTAATATTCGTCATACACCATCGAATCTGAAGACATTAAAGTCTTTGATTGGGGCGCCTAGAAAGCCAAGAAACACGGATGACTTGGCGAAAGCCAAATCTCGTTATCAATGTGGATCGATAGGAGGTCCTTAGCGCTAAGTTAAACCTCGTTAATGTCAGTGACGATGATAATAAGGCGCTAACAACATTACTTAACCCACTTCGAAAAAGTCAATGAAGTATAAAGTGATAGACCTAGTGACACGAGAATGTGCAACTAGATACAAGAAGGAAAAGAGAAACAAAGTCGACTGATTTGTTTACAAGACGCTAAAAGCCCTGACAACATGGACAAGTAAAAACAGGTAATAACGACAAAAACTCAAGACGAATGAACATGGTTACTCATCAAAGGGAAATAAGTTGCCACCAACATTCAGTTGATACATTGTTAGCTAGTAAATGGAACTGAGTGAAAATAATCTTCCTTAGGTTCAATCTGACAAGCGCCGATTAAAAAAAAAAAACTGTCAGATCAGGACCAAACGACGACTCTTGATTGACCTCAGGATAACCATCTTTACCACCGATAAAATACTATTGAGAAAGTTTATCTAGGACAGGGGTTATCGACTGATGAAGTTCACTGGTTTCATATGCACCAGATAAGAGTCTACTTGGGTAAGCAATTGAATTACTGAGAACTTCACCAATATTATTAATATGAATACGAGTATCTGCCACACAAGCGCTCATGCATATTTTAATAAATTGCTTTGAAGTATCAAGTTCAAGCAAACGCGCACATCGCAGTGCTTCTTTAGTTCTTTCATGGAGCATTTCTTCAGATAACACGATTAACCCCTTCTCCATTCAGTAGCATAACAATGTGAAACTCTTCGCTTTCCCTCACCATAGCAAGGAAAAGGCTCTCTCTCATTTCTTTTCGGACCGTATTATCGCCAAGTACATATTTCGTCAAAACGCTAATAGCTTGTTGCTCGCTAACTTCGTCTTGACTAACTATTGCCGACAATACGCTTTTCGACAGGTTTGACGAGATGTCAAAATTCAGTTCTTTTGCCGTTACAAGCATCGCTTTTATTACTTTGTTTTTTTGAGCTCTGATAGTACATATTTTCAGTTCATGCTTATCAAATGCATACCCAATATCATCTAGTAGTTGGCTCAGTTCTTGATACACTTTGTATTCCTCTAGTTCATTGTTCTCGTCCCTCATATGTTAACGTTATATGTTTAAAATAAAATAATGAAACCAATTGCACCAATAAAAAAAATACGATAAATATCATGGGATTATAAAAAAGACCTCACTATTACGTCCAGAAAATAGGATATATATGTCCTATTTGCTTACCATGCAATGGAGGTAATGCTTTTTATCCATATTAACTGAGTTGGTCTACATAGCTTCAATACCATTAGAAAAACGACACATACCCCTTACATTTAGGACTTTAACTGCGACCATTTACACATAAACCATTGAGTTTATGTGGTTAAATTTAAAAATAACTAAATCTATGGACGAGGTTTCTTATTTTATTTTTTCTGGGCAAGTAGATAATAATGCACAGAATCTTAAAAAAGGAACTGACAATGTTATACGCACAACCTGGAACTGAGAACTCAATTGTTGATTTCAAACCACAATATCAAAATTTCATTGGAGGAGCATGGATCGCACCGAAACATGGAAAGTATTTTACGAACACCTCTCCAATCAACCACTCAGTAATTTGCGAAATTCCGGCTTCGACTCAAGAAGATATCGATTTAGCAGTTAATTTTGCACATGGTGCAAAAAGCGATTGGGCTTCAACATCAGTTACTGAGCGTTCGAACATACTACTAAAGATCGCAGATCGTATTGAACAGAATCTTGAGATGCTTGCTATTGCTGAAACCTGGGATAACGGGAAACCTGTCCGCGAGACGCTCGCCGCTGATATTCCTCTGGTAGTCGACCATTTCCGTTATTTTGCTGGATGCATTAGAGCCCAAGAAGGCTCTGCTTCAGAGCTGGATTCGCAAACCATGACCTACCACTTTCCTGAACCTGTTGGGGTTGTCGGACAAATTATTCCATGGAACTTTCCACTCTTGATGGCGGCTTGGAAACTAGCACCAGCTCTGGCTGCAGGTTGTTGCGTTGTCTTGAAGCCAGCAGAGCAAACTCCTGCATCGATATTGTTCTTAATGGAACTCATCGAAGATCTCGTACCTGCTGGTGTAATAAATATCGTTAATGGCTATGGTTCAGAAGCGGGTCAAGCGCTTGCAACACACAAAAAAATTGCAAAAATCGCCTTTACTGGTTCGACTGAAGTTGGACAACATATCCTTAAGTGCGCCGCTGATAACCTGATCCCATCAACAGTCGAGCTAGGTGGTAAGTCTCCAAACATCTTTATGGCTGATATATTTGATCACGAAGACAGCTATCTAGATAAGTGTATCGAAGGCGTACTACTGGCTTTCTTCAATCAAGGTGAAGTTTGTACGTGCCCTTCGCGAGTTCTGATTCAAGAATCTATTTACGATCGCTTCATTTCGCGTTTACAGACTCGCATGAAAACGATCAAACAAGGAAACCCGCTCGATACCGATACACAAGTCGGATCACAGGTTTCAAGAGAGCAGTTTGACAAAATCCGTCAATATATCGCACTTGGTCATGAAGAAGGCGCTGAATTACTTATTGGCGGTAAGAGTTATGAAGACAATGGCTACTTTGTCGAGCCAACTCTCTTCAAAGGAACTAACGAGATGCGTATTTTCCAAGAAGAGATCTTTGGTCCAGTCGTTGCTGTTACAACATTTAAAGACTCTGAAGAAGCACTGGCTATCGCTAACGGTACTGAGTATGGATTAGGTGCAGGGGTATGGACACGTGATAACAATCTGATTTCACATATGACGAAAAATATCCAAGCTGGACGAATTTGGGTCAACTGCTACCACGCGTATCCAGCTCACGCTGCATTTGGTGGTTACAAAAAATCCGGCATTGGTCGAGAAACACACAAAATGATGCTCGATCATTACCAAAATACCAAAAATATCATCGTAAGCCATAGCATTGATCCCTTAGGCTTCTTCTAATTATTCAACTGCTCCTCTGCCCGATGGTTTATCGGGCATATTTTTATCAGAATAATAATTTTCAATGGCTTGGTATCATAACAAAATGGTTAATAAAAGTAGCTCTAAATTGACAATAACCTAACTTAGAAACGAATTATAGAGAATGAAAACCCGTTCAATATTTTTATTTGGTTGATCTTCAAAGGATACCTCACCTTAGAAGAAATAATTATTATTAAAAATAAATCTAGCAGAAAATAATGGAAAAACAATGTGAATAAATTTAAATTACAAGTCATAGGTTCAATGGTTCTAATCATCACAATGATTATTTTAATCATCGCATCTTTGAATTTTTGGTCTTTCCACAATGAAAGTATTCGATTAAACAAGGAGATACTTCATGAGAAAAACTCAACAATTAACGGAAAGATGACAGAAAAACTAGAAATTTACAAACACATTTTGTCTTCAATAAAAATAGATGATGATAGTTATAAAAATGGTAGTTTATCCTCTAACCTTACTAACCAACTGCAATCAATTCATAATATTTTTGGTAATATTAGTATCGGTGTCTTCCTTTTTGACCGTGAAGGTTCGCTTTACGATATGTCTGGAAAAATTACAGAAGTTAATGTTAATAAAATTCAACGTGATTATTTTATCGAAACATTCGAGAAAGGTAAAGAGTTCTATGTTTCAAAGCCTTATACTTCATCAACTTCGGGAGAGGTCGTATTCGGTATAGTGTATAAGATAAATGAAGATATCGCGATAATTAGTAGCATAAAAAAAGGATCAATACTAAAAGATATTATAGGTAGAGACGATGTTTTCCTATATACGGAAGAAGGGACAATAATAACCTCACCTAATAAAGAACAAGTAGGAAGTAATATATTCTTAGAAAACCCTACATTTAAAAAATTTGATAATAACCACCCAGAATTATCATATACAAATCGAATCGGACGAAAAGATGTAGATTATACTGCTTTTTGGAGCAAACTAGATATCAACGGGTGGGAGTATGTAATTTTTACCAAAGATAATATTATAAACAAAGGAGTTAATGACCAAGTTTTCATCTCTATACTCACCGGATTACTGTGTATAATTTCTTCTATTGGTATCTTATTTTTTATTATACACATATTGGTCTTAAAACCTGTTGGCGGTTCTCCTAAAGATATTGCTTTGTTGATGGAATCCATGGCTAAAGGAAATCTTCGTCAAAATATAAAAAAAACAGGGAATGAAACAGGGATATATCGTTCACTCATTAATTTTTCTGAACAACTATCTAATTTGATTAAAAATTCACATGGAATTGCAGAGAATGTCTCATCTGCCTCACAACAACTCACTGTAGTTATGTCAGATACAATACAAAACGTTCAATATGAACTATCTCAAGTTGAACAGATATCTACTGCTATTAACGAGCTTTCGACATCCTCACTAGAAGTAAGTGATAAAGCAACAATGGCCGAAGAAGAAACACGAGCAAGCCAAAATAATGTTGAACATGGTATCAAAATATTGAATGAAAACCTAAACTTTACCAATGAAATTAATAACTCAGTTAGTAGTACAGCTCGAATTATTGAAGAGTTGAGTGAATTTGCGGAGGAGATCGGAACTGTTATAGAGGTTATAAACGCCATCTCAGAACAAACAAATTTACTAGCACTCAATGCTGCAATAGAAGCAGCCCGAGCCGGTGAAGCTGGACGAGGGTTTGCTGTAGTCGCTGATGAGGTAAGGAACTTAGCCTCAAAGACGCAAACCTCCACCATCAGCATTAAAGGTATCATCGAAAAATTGCAAATTCAATCTGAAAAAGCGAACCGGAATATGGGAGAGAACGTGTTATTAATCAAGAAATCCGTATTTCTAGCTGATCAGATAAAGTCTTCATTTGAAGAGATATCTACAACAATCGAGTCAATCTCTAATATAAATACACTCGTAGCCAATGCATCCCAACAGCAATACAACGTCACTGAAGAAATTTCAAAAAACGCAGTACGAGCTTTCGATTTGGTACAGCAGAACGTTTCATCAGTTAATCAAACACTACAGGCATCAAATGAGCTAGCGCTCTTAGCAGAATCTCAAAAAAACGAACTAACCATT
The DNA here is from genome assembly GCF_041471405.1 of Vibrio sp. 10N.261.52.C11. NCBI lineage: Bacteria > Pseudomonadati > Pseudomonadota > Gammaproteobacteria > Vibrionales > Vibrionaceae > Vibrio > Vibrio sp. 10N.261.52.C11. The sequence goes on along the minus strand of NZ_JBFROI010000034.1, from coordinate 15,443 downwards.
TTTAAAGTATAAATATCTAGGCAGGTCTAACGAAGTCAAACACTAGTTAGCCTGCCCATAACTAAATCAATCCAAGACAATATTATTCTTTGATATTCATGTTTTCCATTGATATGGATAAGATCGCCAGCTCCCTCTCTTCCCTCTTCATAAGTAATATTTAAACATCGCCAATTTTTAGCCATCTTACTTAGCCAATTAAAAACCTAACTTCCAAAGATAGCTTTAAATATTTCATTTAAAAAAGTAACTATAGTTCACCGTTGAATGTTAATAGTTTAATATAACTAAAGCCTCAAGCTATTTAATCAGAAAATTTTTGAACCAGTCTTGGCTTCCCTGACAAATCTATAGCTACATAATTAAAATTAGCTTCACATACTTGGAATCTTAGATTAACCTTATCTTCTTGAATAGGTTTTACCCAAACTTCTAAATCAATCGACATTGATGTTCTACCAATTTTAACGCATTCACCATAACAACAAACGACATCACCAACCTTTACTGGTTTTTTAAAAGTGATACTTGATACTGAAACTGTTGCTATCCGTCCTCCAGATATTTCTTGAGCTAGGATTGCTCCAGCTAAATCAAGCTGTGACATTATCCACCCCCCAAAAATATCACCATTCGCATTAGTATCTGCAGGCATAGAAAGAGTACGTAAAAGAAGCTGTCCTTTTGGTTTTTGTTTAGTATTGATTGAAGTACGCAAGATATATTCCTATATTCTAAATATATTCTTATATTTAACCATATTTAAGTTTAAAATTCAGCTTTGAAAATGTTTTATTTTTCACAGATTTTGATACTGTTGTTATGCACTTCTTATTCCATTAACATCGATGCTGGATTGAGCCACATTCTAAGATTGATTTAGCTCATTAATCGGAAAGTCGGAACCTTTAAGCTCTATAGGAAAATTAGCTGACTAAGGTACATATGCATAAAAACATACTAACAACCTACCGGAGAATTCTAATTCCTCAAGCTCATTCACCACTAGTGACCCCCTTAGATCGTAAAATTACTGTTTCAAATATTGCTCGAACGTGATAATCGGAGTGAACTTTCCACTGGGCTATTGCATCACTTTTTAACACTCCTATTGCGTCATATCTCGAATGCCCAGGCTCCCAGTTACTTGTATTTTTACGCTGTGAGGTTAACGGAATAATACCTTTTCGGGGCAGTACTTAATGGTACACCTTCGTATCACAAGCTCCGTTACCTGACATATCATTGCTCTTTCTTCGAGGTAGATTAAGTAATGTTGGCAGCACTACACTATTACTACATCGACGAGGTTTACCTCTACACAAAGATTTCATGCGTACCTACATCCACTGTGAGATAGAGCGTTCGCCAAGTTCTCCGTTTTCATGGCCGTACTTTCTGACTTTCTATTCGTCCTCGCCAAACACTTTAAAAACAGAGAATCAATGAAATCTTGTAGCGTTCGAAGCGGGAGATATGATGCTCTTTTTCATAGAAGAGCATTATCTGAGTCGTCAAACCCTCTACGTCGCTTTCCATGGCGTATCGCACATTTCCATACTTTAATCACGCATCATTAATACAGAGTAACATAACCACTCTTACATATTACGCGATGATATTACCACCAACTCGATCTATGCAACAACGTATGCCTTAACCACCTAACAATCAGACACTTTAAAAATGCTTTCCAGATGAAGTTAAATCAATCATTGTATGAGAATTAAAATAAAAAAGCCGGCTTCAAAAAGAAGACGGCTTAGATTAATGTTTGAAATTATAGTTTATTAGCTATGCAAAAGCGTTTTTCCCTCTAGAAACATCGGACCATGCCTTAGTGATAGCAACTCGAGACTTACTATCAAGGTTATCCATAAAGCCATTGTCGCCACCCTGAGGCGCAAAACCACTCATAGCTTGAACCAATGCGTCAATCGAGGTGGCAGATAACGCGGTATAATCTCGTTCACCTTTCGCATCCTTATCTCTCATATCAACAACAACTTGTGCACGATTACCATTGAAGTAATCAGCGAAAGTGACAGAACCAATATGTTCAAACTTCGCTTGGTTAGTATCGCTTTCAGGATCACGTAATATAGAAAGTTTTAAATCATAACCACTACGCTCAAACCACAGTTTATTCCAATCAATGCCATTGAACACAATCTTATCTTCACTACGGATGTCTTCAACAAGGTTGTCGATAACATCACCGCTCACGACAAAACTGTCGACACCAGTCCCACCTTTGAATGTATTTTGGTATCCACCAAGTACCATCAAATCATGTCCTTCACCGCCATTGAACTGACTGAACTTTGACATGGCCGCTGCAATCAAGTGATCGTCCCCTTCCTCGCCGTTCAACACTGCGTGATAACCCAACAGCTTGACCACATCGTTACCAGTGTCAGCATTGATACGATTATAGTTCCCAAAGACATTGGCAAAGTCGTTCCCCGAACCTAACTCTACTTGGTTGTTATTACCGATCGTAACTGAGTAATCTTGCTCATCACCGGTATCCACGCGGTTATAATTACCAGAAGTCACAACATAATCTCGCCCTGTTCCGGTATCAATTTGTCCACCTTCCCCAAAGACAAATGCTTGATCATTACCAGCACCAAGGAAAACATGGTTAATTCGTCCAGCGACCACAGCAGTATCATTACCTTCACCACCAAACATCATATTTTCACGCCCCATAAGAACGCCCATATCATTACCTTCACCGCCGGTAAAAATATTGGATGTACCAGTTGCGTAATACACATCGTCACCTCGACCGCCCCAGAAGTTGTTGTTATCCCCTAGATAAGCCCCTAAATCTTTGCCGTCGCCACCCCAGTTGAAGTTATAGTTTCCTAGAGAAACATGGACATCACCATCCCCTTTTAAATGACCACTCTTACTTAAGAAATCGAATGTTTTTTCTTTCATATTCAGTAGATCTTTCGTTAGGTTCCCTTTCAGGTTTTCTACCAACGATTTCATCTCTTTTTGCTTATCTTGGCTAAAGATAGTCGTAAACAAGTTAGGTAGACTGAACGAATTAAAACCAAATGCACGATCTTTTTTCGGGGTTTTTTCAGGCGTTGTAGCCTCATCGCGACTTTTTTGAACACCATTTACGTTGGTCCCATTAACGGAAACTGATGCTTTATCCTCTTTCTCTTCTGGCGTTTTTTCTTTCAAACCATGAGTTTCTGCGAACGACTTAAGGCCATCTGCGCCCATATCAATTCCCGATTTCAAATCGTCTAACAGCTTAGTAGGATCGACGAAAGCTTGAAGTTGATCACCACTAAACTCACCAATCACTTCCAGCATATCTTTGAGGATTGCAACCCCGTCTACCGGCTTACCATTACGAGCAAGAATTTGCCCAGATGCGGTGTAATCCACACCGAAGATGTCCCCAAGTGTCGTATCCGCACCCACACCAGACAACTGGCCAAGTAGTTTATTCTTTAACTGTCGGGGTAAATCTTTAGGGTTATATGTGAAGGTTGTTTTCGCTTGACCTGTTGCAGAGAACTGCTGTGTCATTAAGCCAAACAAAGAACCTAGATTGGTATCAAGGATAGACTGGATATTGTCACCAAACATAAAATTCCAATTGCCCGACGTGACCTGAATATCCGCACCTTGACCACCAACAGCGAAGTTAAATGCTAACTTCTCATTCGCTTGACGAAACTTATCTGCGCGACTTAGTTTGTTTGCACTGGTGTCATTACCACCTAACCATTTGTTGAACTTCTTGTTCAGAACAGCTTCAGTGTCATTCTTCAAACCTCGGCTACTACGTCCATTTTGCGAATCCAAACTCACAAGAGTGTCATAGTCAACACTGCTACTTTGATCTAAACCAGACATATCTTTAACGAACTTCTTCGCGCCTGACAATGTCCACTGTTGATTTTGAGCAGAAACCCAATCTTTGCCTTTGCCCGAATTTGCTATACCTTGCAGAACTCCAGAAATACGAGCGGCCCCATCAAACGGGTTAACAAGTGGTGGGGTTGGGATCGATTTATCCAGCATCACAATCAAATCATTGCTTCGTCCTAAGTTGAAGCTCACGTTGCGATTTCCGATAAACATCTGCGCACCTTCCAGAGCCTGATAGCCACCGATATCGAAGCTGTGTTTGCTCTGACCATTACCGATATGAACCATCACATTGTTATCACCAAATGCCAATGACTTAAAGCCACCAGTGCCCACTTTAATGCTAACGTTAGATGTGCCCCAATTCACCGCGGTAAACTCGCCATCGCCCACATTCACTTGGATGTTCCCAGAGTAGCTGAGCTGATTGCTGTTTCCTGAAGTTGAGGAGGTTCCTTGATTTATTTTTCTTTTTTCTGGTGCCTCAAAAACATTGTTGTTTTCACCAATAGCCCCACGGACAGACTCGTCCGTCTTGCTCATACCAACGTGAGAAAGATTAATGTTTCCTTCAGCAATGCCATTTCGAATACGCTCTTCTTTCGTCGTCACTTCACCTTGAGCATCCAAACTAAATGTAACTTTGTGTTGTGGCGCTTTTTGTACCCAGTCGCCATTAGCATCACGAGTGTGTTTACGACCAGTTGAGTCAACCGCAACCTCTGAGCTCCGGACTGAAACATCGCTACGAATTCCATTTATATCCATCGCTTTAATAAGCTGCTTACCAAAGCCTTTCTGTTTGTCATCACTAATTAAAGAACAGCCCACGACGCTAATATGATCAGGTTGAGTGGTGATGCTTCCTGATCCACTGAAGGCTTGATTCAATTTAGCAAGCTTGACTGCTAATTCATCAGCACTATAACCACTCATGCGCATATTATTGTTTTCTGAATCACCACGGCCATGACCAACTAATTGCCATCTAACCTTTCCATCAAGCTTCGAGGGGTCACCAAACACCACTCGATAGTTTCCGTCTGAATCAAGTTGAACTACCACACTCTTATCAGGATGTTTACCTGCTAAGTTCCCCGCAGCTTTAGCCACCACAGGGTCGTTCTCCATTTGAACAATAACTTGTCCATCAAATCGAGTTTCCCCGCCACCCGTTTGAGGTAGAACTTCAACACGCTTCCAACTATCAACATGTTTATTATTAACATGACCGTCCTCTCCACTTAAGGAGCTAGTGAAAACAATCTTTGGTTTATTCACGACATCTTCGTAAACAGCACGTAGACTCACATCATCCTTCTCAATCTTGAATTGGTTCGTTTCACTCACTTTAAGTGCCGGTAAACCTAAACGATGGGTAATGCCAGGAACAAACCCTTCAATGCCTTTGTGAGATTGCAAATGTGCTCTCCCATAGATAGCAACAAATTTTTCACCCGCTGGCAATTTTTGCAACGTGTCTACCGCTATATTATTTGCAGCTCCAGCCCGATACATCAACCCATGCTCTGTCCCTTGAATGTTAGGGCGAGCCGTAATATTCGCATCAAGAGCAACAATGCGCATACCATTTGAACGTGCATTTTCAAACAAAGTAACGTCTATATGCTTAGTTTTGAGCATTGCACTTAATTCATTGGACATCACACCAGTAGCCAGATAATTGTCAATCAGTGGCTGCGCAAGATCCGAACGCAGGTGCTCTAGACCAATGACAGTGATACCTTGCTTCTTGAGTACATCCATTTGCTCATTAACAAAGCGCAAACCATTAACATCGCTGCCATGTACTTCGCCAATTAAAAGACCTTTACGGTCATTTAGAAGTAGAGAAAGCTGCTCTTCGACATTCTTCTTTTCGGCAAGTTTCTTACTTAGGTCTTCGTATCCAATACCAGAATATTGGCGATCCCAGCTCTCAACATCTGTCTCATGACTACTGTGGTAAATACCTTTAATTTGATCCATTCGACCGGCTTCAACTTGAGAAACATAGTTTCTGTCTGCGAATTTCTTTAGCAAGATCATTTCAGCTGAATCGCCGGAGCTCCGATCCGACGACTTAGCTGCTTCCTTCAAGAAATAGAAAGCCATCTGAACAGACTCAACCCCGGTCAAGTCTTGAAGCTCTTGGTAACTGTAACCCAAGTGGACAGTTTTCGTCGCTTCATCCAAGACAGCTTTGCTTAGTAAATCGTTCGCCTGTGATTTTTCCAACCATTGTTTGAAGTCTGAATAATGTTCGCCAAGTTCGATGTGATATTTAGCGTCAAAGCCCAAATCCTTCGGAGTCTCTCCATTATATCCTTGCTTTGGCGATAAATACGGGTCTTCATTTGCCCAACGGACCATCATTTCGGTTAGACCCGCATGTTCACCATTGGCTTCCTCGATCGCCACCATATAAATGTCAGCGGCAAGTTCGGGGCGTGTCTTTGCAATAGCGTCAATGGCCTTTTGGGTAACTTTCATTTCCCCTTTAAATAACTCAGTACTTACCTGCTCTTTCAATTGCGTTAGTGCATGATTACGACCGGAGGTTGGATGTTCAGCTAAATAAGCGTTAATCTTATTGCAAAGTTCAAAGCTCGCGCTCATCTGCTCTTGACCATTGGAATGATGCACCAAATCAACTTGGTCTAAGATACTTTGATAAGAAGCACCAATCGGTTTAGCAAAAATTTTCGCTCTATCTTTCAGCTCTTGCTTCGTAAATACTTGAGATAAATCTACTTTTAATCCGGTCTTTTTTCCTAATGATTCAAGATCCGCAACTTTGTCACTTGTCGCCCTCTTAACTGGTAACACTTCCCCTGGTTCATCTGATGCAGAATTAGCATGCTCTTTGTAGAACTTAAGCGTTTTATCCAATGCCTTGTCCAGCGCATCGCGCACTGTGCCCTTTGAGCTATCATCAACTAGGTCTATCAGATCCTGATAGTTGGCGGTGTAGCTTTCCAATACTTTTTTGCGATCCTCTCCCGTTTCCTGCAAAGCTTTGTACACAGCAAGGCTTTCGTTGACTGAGTGACCGCCGTCAAAAACTAAGAAAGACAAGGTGTTTAGGTAAGCTTGATCAACAGAGAATCCTGGATTCTTACTCGCAATATGTTGGTTCAGGTGCGTCATGATATTGGTTGAACCCGACGCGCCCGTCACTACCGGCAGACCATTATTCAAGGCATTACTTTCGAATGTTGTCTTTTTACCCGGAGTAAGAATTCGACCATCTGCGACACTGCGGCCTTCTATAAAGTCATCGTAGTTATCACCTTTCGGTTGATATTGAAGCGCCGTACCATAATCACTGGTTTTCTTTTCAATAAGGGTAACTTTGTTTTCACCTTCAACCCCTGATGATATTACCGCATCAGTTGAACGAGCCTTGGTGATAACATTCCGATAGAAACGGTCCCCTTCAGCTTTCCACGGGGCCATTTCCATTCCCAAACCAGGGGTAATTGCCATTTTCACAGCCAGGAAAGGAACTTTTATAACACCGAAACCATCATCAACTTGTGTCATCATAGTTTTGAAGTTGTCATAATTCGGTGTTTCAAGGAATTGAGTTAAGGTCGGGACGCGACTAAACCATGGACGCTTGTCTTTAGCGATCTCTTCTGCAAACGCTTCCATTTTTGTCTGGATTCGCTCAGCGCGCAACACATCGTCTCCCGCATCCGGCAGCAAGCCATGTATCCATTCGTCAAAATCATTAACTAAACTGGTTCCGATTTGAACTGAAGTATTAATCGCTTGTTCTGTCGGTGTTTTCACCAACTCATGAGCTATTTCAGAGTCAAAACGACGGCCAAACAAATTATCAAGATATTGACCTGTCGCTTTATCTTTCTTTGCATCAGCCAGTAATTTATTTGCCAGCGTTTGCAGTTTAGGGTGTTCTGCTAACTTTTCATGAGCCTCGCTAAACAGCTTAACCGCTTTCTCTTGAGTCACACTTCCGCTCATCCATAGCGTTTTAGCTTGCTCTACTAACTCATGTATTTCATTCGCATAAGTTTCAGTAGTCTCTATCTGACCTAGCTTATAAATAAATTCAATAAGGCTCTCATTTTCAGTTTTTGGCGCATCTCTCTCTGAAGTTGAATTCGTCAGAGTCGGTGAAACCACTCCGAACGACTTTAAGCTATTGATTTCGTGCTCGGTCAAAGGTTCAACCAAACCAACCACACGACCAATACCGTCAAACACGAGCTTAGACTCAAACGCTTCAACAGCTTTCGGATCAATTGCAATACCAAAGACATTGGCGTCCTTCGAACGGTTCCTCTGAATATGGCTTTGCAGCGACACCATTTCAAATTGGAGTGTCTTAACTAACTCACCACGTTGAGCGAACTCTTTTGGATTTTTTTTCTGCCACTGGTGAAGAGCCAACTCTAAGGCAGCAAGATTCTTTTCAGATGGGGTACGCTGAATTGACTGAATGTTACTTCTTACCACTTTCAACTCTTTACTAGGTAAATCCGTTAAAAGCTTGCCAATGTGTCGCTTAGTCGAATCGACAAATCTTGCATCATTAGAGCCAAGCAATGAGAAGTCAAAACCATCTACGCCTTTTCTTACAGCTAAAGAAGTGTCAGCCGCTTCACCCAGCCCGTGAAGATTGACACCTGAAATGCGAATATCTTTTCGGTTTACATCTTGTGATGCTCGATTTACAACTCTGATACTGTCGGTATTGCTCTCAGTGAACATGGAAGTGATAGCTCTTCCGGTATTTTTAGAGCGAATACCTGCATTGATTTGTAGTCGGTTTACGGCTTGAACAGCATCGTTTAACGCTTCTTGCTCTTGCTCGCTCAATCCTTCACTGAATCGGCCATCGGCGCTTGACTTGTTGTTGGCATTCACATGGTTACCCGTGACGCCTGCACCTTCTATTCTGCGTGCTTTACCCGAAAGTCCACTGCCCACAGCACCTTGACGATCAGGACGATCCTCTTCGTTCTGCTTTGAACCTTTCGCATCCGCTTGTGCTTGATCCGCTTTGTTTTCAGCATTTCTTGCATCACGATTACCACGTTCTTCAGCGTCTCTAGCTGAATTATTCGCATTCGATTCAGCTTGTTTAGCTTCATTAGCTTTCGTAGTGGCGTCTGTTTTACGCGCATCAGCGTCGGCTTTAGTATTCGCAATATCTTTCTCTGCACCAGAGCGATTCTGTTCGCCTTTCGCAACGCCTGCTTCTGATTTCGCCACAGAATCGTTGACACTTTTTTGGTTGTCTACGTGCGCTTTTTTCGCAGCGATGATGCTTTCCCCAGCAACATCTTTAGCCTGACCTAATTTGGTTTGAGCATCCTCTAAAAGACCGTCTGCGAAATGGTTGCGCCAATGCTCACCAGATTCACCTACATAAACCGCTTTGTTATCCAGCACATCAAGTCCCTGGGCCAATGTCGTCAGGTCTTTAGTTACCGCTTCAGACTCTTCGTTCACAGCATCACGCTGCGCTTGCCCATTGCTCTTTAATGCTTCTTGATCGGTGGATTCTAATTGAGCCTGAGAACCCGATACGGCTTCAAGTTGTTTCTGCTTTTCTTGCTCTAAGCGTTGACGATCGGCTTCCGCTCGTTCTTTGTCAGACATTGCATTTTGCGCAGCTTGATTTTGTTCCGCATTATCGGCAACAGCATTAGCTTGGTGTGATGTTTCAGATTTCGCCACAACATTATCTAAAACATAGCCCAACCCATCATCATGGCCTGTGCCTTTAAATTCTATTCGGTTGCTGCCAGAATTCGCAGTCAACTTAAGTGTTTTTTGTTGCCAAGCTGCTTCATCGCCAGAAGTTGAGAATACAACATTACCGTTCCAGAGAACTTCTATGCCTTCGTTGCTTGAAATACCTGCACGTTTTGCAAAATCAAAGCTAACCGCAATGACTTCACCTTCCGCTAAATCCGTTAAATCTTGAGAAAGACTTGTATTAGTATAAGTATCTAGCTCTGTAACAAGTGAACCATGACCATCACCACTTACGCCATAATCCTTACTTGAAGAGGCAACTTCAACACCGTGAGTCGATTCCCATCCCAGACCACCTTGCTCAAAATCACCATTGACGATCAAGTTAGGTGTTTGCGTTTGATTTGAAGATTCTTCGATGTTGAGTTCATTTTCCATGTTGCTGAGATCAGGCGTTTCAACGTTGGTCACGCTTCCACTTAAACCGTCTCCTAGATCGGAACCCACTTCTTCGATTTCATCTAAGTCGAAACCATCAAGTTTAGTGATTTCAGGCGTTGAAATAGCACCTCGTCCTTTCTGAATTCCTGATGAAGAAGCTTCATCACCTTGAACTAGGTAATTAATCGCTTGGCTGCCACCCACTCCAAGAAGAGTTTGTTTAATATTATCAAACAGTGCGGAAAGCTTATTGCTGCTCGTGTTACTTGACGCGACGGCTAGGCTATAGAAATCACCGTTACCCACTTTGATAGCAACGTTATTTCTGGCATAAGAAGCGTTAATCCCTAAGCCATCACCTACGTGAATATTCACGTTTGCTTTGCCTTTCATCACCGCAACATTGAGACCGTCACCCACTTTGGTGTTAACGTTATATTTGCCCCATGCAACGTTCACTGAAATACCGTCACCAATTTTGGTGTTGATATTCGCATCACCATAGGCCGCCGTTACACTCAGGCCATTACCCACGGTTGTCGTAATATTGGCTTTACCTTTTGCCGCCGTGACCTGCATACCATCACCGACTTTAGTGACGATATTGCCTTTGCTCCAAAGTGCGTTGAAGCTATCTCCGTCACCCACTTGAGTAACGATGTTCGCTTCACCTTTCGCTAAAACAACATTACGGCCATCACCCACTTTCGTAATGATATTCGCTTTGCCCCAAGCTCCCGTGTAATCATCGCCATTACCGACGTGAGTAATGACATTCGCCTTACCTTGAACCACAGAAACTTCTTGGCCATCACCGATTTTGGTGATGATGTTCGCTTCACCTTTGGCGAAGTTGTATCGATCACCGTCACCAACGTGAGTGAAGATATTTGCTTGTCCCCAGGCCACGTTAACGCCTAATCCATCGCCCACTTTTGTGATGATGTTAGCTTTACCTTTCGCCAAACCAATAGTCGTACCATCCCCCACATGGGTCATGACATTGCCCACTTTTGATATCAGTAAACCAACGGTGGTTCCTTCGCCAACTTTGGTTAAGATATTACCTTTACCCGCCAACACAGCTGCGGTTGTTGCATCACCAACATGGGTCACTACGTTTGCTTTCGCAGCTGCGACAACACCCATGAAGTCATCACCGACTTTCGTTATGATATTCGCTTCACCAAGGGCTAGTACGCCAGTAAGACCATCTCCTACGTGAGTCATAATGTTTGCTTTACCAAACATCGCGGCTAAGGTTGTGCCATTACCCACTTTCGTCATCACGTTTAGTTCGCCAGCAAATAAACCTAAGCTTGTGCCATCACCAACGTGAGTATAGATATTCGCTTTACCGATCATTAATGCAGCAGTTAGGTCATTACCCACTTTCGTCATGATATTGGCTTGGCCAAGCATTGCAGTAAACGTGCTGCCATTACCCACCTGAGTGAATATATTTGCGTTACCTACCATCGCGGCTATCGAGGTACCATTACCCACCTTAGTCGCGATATTACCTTTTGCTATCATTAATGCGACTGTTGTGCCGTCACCAATATGCGTAAAGACATTCGCTTCTGCGACCATAAGCGCTAATGCATCACCATGACCAACCTTGGTAAATACATTGCCTAGGCCGCCCATTAGCGCCCACGCGTTCCCTTCACCAACGTGAGTGAAGATATTGCCTACGCCGATCATAGCGGCTATTGAAGTGCCGTCGCCTACTTTGGTGAAGATATTACCCGCAGCACCCATTACGCCAAGTGTTTGGCCATCGCCAACATGAGTCAATACGTTACCAATACCCAACATAATGCCTGTGGTATCGCCATCGCCCACCTTGGTTAGAATGTTCGCCCCACCAACCATGACGCCAGTTGTCGAGCCATCACCAACATGTGTAAGTACGTTGGCGCCTCCTCCCATAACGGCAAGCGCATTGCCATTGCCTTTTTTGGTTAGGATGTTTGCACCACCAAGTGCGACTGCGGTCGTATTTGAGGCCGTATCATCACCGCTAATATGAGTAATGATATTGGCGCCACCAAGCATACCCGCCGTGAGGTCACCGTCACCCACTTTAGTCATGACATTCGCGCCACCGACAAGTACAGAAGCGATGTCGCCCTTACCAACCTGTGTCATGACATTAAAGCCACCGACCGCTAACCACAACCCGTTGCCAGACCCAATTTGGGTGTGCGTGTTGTAGCCGCCTAGCATAGTCAAACGACTATTACCGTTACCTTTGTGAACTGAAATATTGCCATAAGCAAGTAAGTGGGCTAAGTACTCGCCGTCACCAATACGAACCAATACATTGACCGCACCGCCTGCGTAGACATCCATTTTCCCTTGTTTGCTCTGATGAACGAGCACGTTAGCTAAACCAGCACCACGGAAAGTGAGGTCGCCTTCATCGCCACTTTTAACAATGACGTTAGCCGCGCCGCCGCCAACAAATTCGGTATCACCAAACTTAGAGCTGTGAAGGATAACGTTGGCGAGACCACCACCGTTAAAGTAGACATTACCGCGTGTCACATTGGATTTGATGACGTTACCGCCACCGACACCATTGAACCGAACGTCCCCTGAACTTTCACCACCATCGCTAGCAGACTTAAACAATGATTGTTCATTGTATTCATCAATATCCGCTACTATTTCACTGGTACTTCTCAACGTATTAACGCTGTATTGTAGCTGACTCAACGAGTAACCATTTTTGTACCCAGAGCTGTAACCGTTTGCGGAAGAAATATCTTCACTAGACAAATTTTGGGTGTGGTCGCCTTCTTTATACCAAGGACGAGCTTGATACCTTAGTACTCCGGTATCGGGATCGTTTGCAAGTTCGACGACAACTATTTTTGTGTATGACCCCAAGACTTTTGCATAGACGTACGTGTTTGCTTTTCGATTCGATTTAACTGCTTTGACATCGACAGTCGAGCCATCCGAAGAGATAGCATGCCCACCCATTTTTGCATCAGATAATGACACGTCTTTAGCATCAATCACCGCACCGTTAGCGTAGGTCACCCACTCATATTCTGTAAGGTCTTTTTCAACGGCGTGAATAGTCACCGCTTTCTGGTGTTCAACTTTCAAATCCGACAGCGTATATGCGCCATAGACTTTAACGGGGTTAAACCCGCTCTCAGAGGAAATATCCTGGCTCGTTAAGTTACTTAAATGATCGCCTTCTTTGTACCAAGCGGTAGAATAATACTTAAGCTCTCCAGTTTCAGGATCGTTACTCAGCTGAATTTTATTTATTTTGGTGTACTTAGAATCCGAGAAAGCAAACAGATAAGTATTCGGCTCACGTGTCGATTTTATACCCGTAACTTGATGATCCTGGCCAATCCAAGTTCCACTTAGTACCGCTTGAGTAAGCACGATTTCATCGGCATTGACATGCGCCATCCCTTCGCCGTCGAAGTCTTTACCTATCCCTTTACGGGTAATATTATTGTAGGCTCCCCCCCCGGAAAAACTGACATTTCCGTGGGCGACATCAGAGTAAAGGCTGTTGTACCCTCCAACCCCTTCAAATGTAACGTTCCCTCGTGTTTCAGCATAAACGTCATTAGCTTGGCGTGTACGTTCAATTCGATTTGATGCGCCTGCACCCTGTAGGGTTATATCTCCAACTTTACCTTTTCGAACCAGATGATTATCGGCACCAACACCACGGAAAGTGATATTGCCAGTTTCCACTCGTGAACTAATGCTGTTAGCCGCACCGCCCCCATCGAATGTCACATCACCACGTGAACCCTGGTATTTATTGAACCAAGTTCGGTCGAGTTTGTTTCCGGCCCCTGCCCCCGTAAAGGATAAGTTACCCTGGTTTGTTTCATGCCAAAGACTGTTGTAACCACCAACACCACCAAATGTCACATTACCACTTAGACCTTTACGGGTTATACCGTTGTATGCAGCTGCACCTCCATAATTTACGTCACCGCGATTACCTAAGTGGTCAATAGTAACTCCACCAGCAAGGCCGGCAAATGAGACATCACCACCCCCACTTTTATTGATATCAACATACCCAGCCGCACCTTTTACACTAAGGTTACCAATAGAATCCTCTACCTTTAGATGGGCCGCACCGCCTACGACTGTATCATTACCACTACCCGTATAAACTGTGGCAGTAATTGAAGCGACGGTGATATGATCATCACCGCCGTAAGCTCGAATATCGCCGCCAATAAGACTAGTCGCAACAATATTATTGTCCCCATCGTCAGCGGTATAGCTCCCTGTAAAGAAGTATTCAACACTTCTCCAAAATGGTTTTCCCATAAAATAAACTCTAATTTCGGATTAAATAGAAAACCACTGTACCTTTCTGATACAGCGATCACTTTGAACATTGACCTTGCCGCGGACCGTACAAACTTTCTGCCCCTGCCACGGAAGGAATACACGGCGACGAAGGTCATTGACAACTTCGCGGCCATGACCGAATGGCGCTATCATCTCTGGGATATAAATATGCTGGCCAGATTGCCAGTCAGATAAAGAAATTTCCCGCACTCCAGATAACAACTCATCTCGGCTTTGCTCAGACAAAAACGCCCAATTACAAAATGCAATTGGGCGACCTTGTTCATCTTCGTAATAGCAAAACTGGTTTAGCTCAAACGCAGGCATAATACGTTGCTGCCATTCAGCAACAACGTATCTGCGATGAAGAGGTGAATGCTGACTTAACAACATCACCCCTCCGATTATTTTTTGAATTTGCGCTAACGTAAGATTTGCTGATTGATATGCAATAGACATATGCCCAATATCACCAAATGCAGTTGCTATTTAACTTTAGAAACTCGCTTTTTTGGCGCAGTTTTTTCTTCCGTTGTTCCCTCTTCAGCCTGAGGGTCAACCGGTTCACTTGATGGTAAAAAACCCGCTGCAACTAACTTGTCAAATTCAGCTGACATGCGAGGATCTTCGAGCATGTTTTTAACCATGGAAACCATATACATAAAGCCAGAAGCTGGCATATGAACCACTTGTTTAAGCTCAAGGTCATCATCATTTTCAGCCATTACGCCACTAGCCATATTTTTTTGGTCTTGACCTACGAAATAAAGGGAAAAAACGCCTTTATTATAATTAACACTAGAAATGGTTTGAACAAACTTCTCTGTCATAAAATAAAATCTCAAAAATTTAACAAAACAAAATGAAATGAAATGAACCTTAATCGCATTTAATTGCGAAAAAGAAACTATAATTGAAATAAATTGAATTGTTAATAGAAACAATCAAATTTAAATCAAAAAACCAAATTAAATTAAAATTAACTCAATAAAATCAATAAGATACAATGAAAT
>NZ_JBFROI010000033.1:0-120616 GCF_041471405.1 Vibrio sp. 10N.261.52.C11 | reverse complement strand
ATTATTAGGTAAATATTATGACTACAAAAAATACAAATATCGACTTTTCAAAATTCGCTGATTTAAGCCCATTTGAATTAAAAGACAAATTAATTGAAGTTGCTCAAGCAGTGCCAGACCGTGCTTTACTAGACGCAGGTCGTGGTAATCCAAACTTCTTAGCAACATTGCCACGTAAAGCATTTATTCGTTTGGGTGAATTTGCAGTAATGGAAGCGGAACGTAACTACGCTTACCTCGGTGGTGATTTCGGTGGTATCCCTGATGGCGTGGGTATCGTTGAGCGTTTCGATACGTTTACTAAAGAATACTCAAACGACAAAGGTGTTCAGTTCATCGAGCGCGCACTAAGCTACGCAAAAGATCGTCTAGGCATCCAAAAACAAGCGTTCCTAAACGAACTCGTTCTTGCTTACCTAGCGTGTAACTACCCAGTACCACCACGTATGTTGACTAACATTGAGAAAGTGGTGAAGCAGTACATTGCAGAAGAGATGTATGGCCCAATTCCAATGACCACGGACTTTGACTTGTTCGCAACGGAAGGTGGTACGGCATCAATGACCTACACATTCCAAACGATGTTCAACAATGGTCTATTGAAAAAAGGCGATAAAGTGGCGCTAATTACGCCAATCTTTACCCCTTACCTAGAAATCCCAGAGCTTTCTGAGTACGAACTAGAGATCGTTGAACTGCGTCTTGATGAGACCACTTGGCAGCTTCCAATGTCTGAAATCGAGAAACTGGCAGATACAGACATCAAACTACTTTGCGTCGTTAACCCTGCTAATCCAGCATCAGTGAAATTCTCTGACGAGACTCTAGAGAACCTAACAAACTTTGTGAATGAGCAACGCAGTGACCTATTCATCATCACTGATGACGTATACGGTACATTTGCCGATGACTTCGTTTCTCTATTTGCAAAACTACCATACAACACACTTTGTGTTTACTCGTTCTCTAAGTACTTTGGCGCAACAGGCTGGCGTTTAGGTACCATTGGTATCCAACACAAAAACGTATTTGATGACGCACTAAGTTCTTTCAGCGAAGAAAAACAGTGTCAACTTGATGACCGTTACAAAACACTGACTCCAGAGCCACGTGACATTAAGTTCATCGACCGCATCGTTGCGGATAGCCGTAGCGTAGCCTTGAATCACACTGCCGGTCTATCTCTACCGCAACAAGTGCAAATGGCGATGTTTGCTCTAACTTGCCTAATGGATTCTGAAGGTAGCTACAAAGCAGCATGCAAGCGCATCATTCGTGAGCGCTATACAACTCTATACACCAACATGGGGCTAGAAGTTGAAGAGAACAAAGATCGTGTGGACTACTACACACTACTAGAGTTAGACACTCTAGGTGGCAAACTATACGGTCAAGAGTTCGTTGAATGGTTCAAAGCAAGCGGTAAAGGTAAAGATTTCTTATTCCGTCTAGCTCACGAAACTGGTGTTATTTTACTACCAGGAAATGGCTTCGATACTGTACATGCGTCGGTTCGCGTATCTCTGGCTAACCTGACTCACCATGAGTACGAACTGATTGGCCGCGCAACTCGCAAGGTATTGGACGAGCACTTCGCTGAGTTTCAAGACGCATAAGTTCAAGTCTGGCTTAGAATCAAATACATGATTTAAAGCCGATGACGTCCAACTCATTAAGAATAAGCCTCGGCGATGTCGAGGCTATTCCGACCAAATAAGCACAGTGGTTAGATCGATAAAACTTCCTATCTTGATGTTCCGTTGTGTTTATTTAGTCGTCTTATCCAAGTATTCAAATCCATTTCAAACTGAAAGAGCGACGCATGAAAAGCATTATTTCTATTCAATCTCACGTGGTTTACGGGCATGCAGGAAACAGTTCTGCGGTTTTTCCAATCCAAAGAATGGGACTCGATGTGTGGCCAATCCACACTGTTCAGTTCTCTAATCACACTCAATATCAACAAGGTTGGACCGGGCAAACATTCGGCTCAGATGATATTCGAAACTTGATTCGAGGCTTAGACAACATCAACGTACTGAAAGACTGTGGTGCGATCCTATCGGGTTATCAGGGAAGCGCAGACCAATGTAAAGCGGTTGCCGAGTCGGTTAATTTAGTTAAAGAAAAGAACCACAGTGCACTCTATGTTTGTGACCCTGTAATGGGTGACCCAGATAAAGGTTGTATCGTTGAGGATGGCGTTAGAACCGCCATTACTAAACACTTGCTTCCTATTGCCGATGTTATAGTGCCAAACCAATTTGAACTAAGTGAATTGACCGGCATTAAAATCCTCTCCCTTTATGACGCGGTTACAGCATGTAAGAAAGCATTGGAGCTTGGTCCAA
The DNA here is from genome assembly GCF_041471405.1 of Vibrio sp. 10N.261.52.C11. Classification (NCBI taxonomy): domain Bacteria; kingdom Pseudomonadati; phylum Pseudomonadota; class Gammaproteobacteria; order Vibrionales; family Vibrionaceae; genus Vibrio; species Vibrio sp. 10N.261.52.C11. The sequence goes on along the minus strand of NZ_JBFROI010000033.1, from coordinate 118,265 downwards.
AGATGGTGCTCGTGAAGCATCTTCACTCATTACCCGATGACGCGTTCAGTATGATTTTAGCAACGAAAAAGGCATGTTATTTAGCCCAACGACCGAACATTGAATTTGCTCAACAACCGGTTGGTGTCGGTGACCTTATCTCTGGCCTGTTTACCGCAGGGTTAATAAAGAGAATGTCTCCCGTAGCTGCATTCCGACATGCAAATAACGCGGTCTATGGTGTGTTGGAGCTAACTAAAAGCTATGGCACTTGGGAGCTACAAACAATCAATGCACAATATGAATTTGTAGAGCCTACCCACGATTTCAACGTGGTCAAAATCGGGTAGAGCGTTTAACTCCGATAGTGGTGGAGGGTGTACCTATTCGATGGGTCGCATCCTACAAACGAGATTACGAGCTAAGACTAAACCTAGCTATATTACTCCCAGAAAGAGACGGACTTCACTTTATCCCTATTTATTAACTTCTCTGTTTATAGCTGTTCTTTTGATTAAACAGAGTCTCTGAATCATTTTAGAGAACATTAAATGAGCCTAATTATGAACCGTCTAATTTCCTCGGGTTTTACCGTTGCTTTGTCATTACTTGTAGTGGCATGTAGCTCACCCCACACGTTGGATGTACGCGTACACAAAGACAATTACAAAGAAGTGGTTGTAGAAGAAGCGATATCAGTAAAAGAGCCATTGCGTATGTGGGCGAGTGAGAACCCAGACTTCTTATACTCTCCAATCGATCAAACAACGCCAATTAAAGTGTCAGGTGAGCAACTAAATATCTTAGCTTTGTCAGGAGGCGGCGCGAACGGAGCCTTTGGAGCCGGTATTTTGATAGGGCTGGAAGAATCTGGCCAATTGAAAGACTACTCAATAGTTACTGGCATCAGTGCAGGAGCGCTAATGGCACCATTTGTATTCATCGGCGGAGATGCATTTCCGAAGATGAAGGAGGTGATGTTAAACATCAATGACAAATCAGTGCTCGGCAAAAAGAACTTTTTAAACACCGTGTTTAAAGATGCTTTTACTGACGGTAAAAACTTGAATCAATTTATCGCTCAGGCGTTCCCTGAACCGATGATCGAGCAAATTGCTGCGCGACACCGCAACGGTAAGCGTTTGTTTATTGGTAGCACACACTTTGATTCTGGAGAGCTTGTCATTTGGAATGTGGGCGCAATTGCAAATAGTGACATGCCAGATAAGTCTGAACTTATATATAAGGTTTTAGCAGCAAGTGCTTCTATTCCTGGAGTCTTCCCACCGCAGTTTATCAATGTGAAGTACGAAGGTAAAAGTTATGAAGAACTTCACGTCGATGGTGGTTTAGCCGCTCAAGTATTTTTCAATCCATCTAACTTCGACTATCAGCAGATCTCAGATGCTCTTGGGTTAGAAAAACCACCACAGCTCGATGTTATTCGAAATGGAGCACTGAAAGCGCCGTACCACTCGCTGAGAGATAAGGGTCTAGATTTAGTAGCAAAGAGCGTATCAAGCCTGACTCTTGCTCAAACACGTGGTGATTTATATCGAATGAAATACATCTGTGAAATCAACAACATTGATATGCAATTTACTTACATCGAGCACGACTTTGGTTACGCCAAACGAACCAAAGACATGTTTGATGAACACTATTTATTAACCATATACGAATATGGTTATCACAAAGCAACTCAGGGCAAACCTTGGGTAACAGAATTACCTTAATTTAGGGATATCGTAAAATGAATAAAACAGCTTTAGCGCTACTTATCATGGCAACGTCTAGCGCTGCCATGGCACAAAATGTGACCTCAATGGAACAGCAAAAAGTCGATAACGACATGCTACAACTGGCCGACGTTCAACAAGAAGCGGCGTTGTTCATGGTTGAAGAAAATTCAGATTACGTGGAGATTGACTACATTGGTCAGTGGGTTGACGTGAACAATTACGTCACACACAAAGAAGCTAAAGAACGCCAGCTTCAAAAGACCACCAAGAAATACATTTACTCGCAAACAGGTGAAACTCTAGAATCCATCGAGCAGCGAATTGCTGAGCATATTCAAGTGGACCAACCTAGATATTTCAGTGTCGATGTTTACCGTAATTACCACGGTGATTCTGGGGACTTTAACTATCTAGCTCGAGTTATCGAATACATTTAAGTTATTCGTTTGATATCAACGATAAAACCTACTAGCTTAAGTAGGTTTTTTTGTTTCAAATTGACGAATTATTTTCACTAATATTATTCTGACAAAGTAGATATTTCGCCAACCTGTGATAATTTAAATACATAACGATTAAAAGTAAGCACAACAACATGAATTTCAGCATTGAACAACTTCTCGCGTTCGTTACCGTTTATGACCAACTCTCTTTCAGCAAGGCAGCAGTCAAGCTTAACAAGCACAGAACGACAATCGGGCAGGTTATAACTAACCTTGAAGACCAACTCGCGGTAAGCCTATTTGAAAGGGTTGGACGCTCTGTAAAGCCGACAGAAGATGGTCATCATCTTTACCACTACGCTAAGCAAACGATTGAACAGGCACGCACTTTCGACAAGGTAGCCTTGAGCTTGTCTTATGGCGGTTTGGAAAACATTACTTTTGCTTATTCAAGTGTGATACCTCATCAAATCCTTGTGGATATTCGAAAGAAGTTGCGTCGTGATTTCCCGATGATGCGAGTGAATTTTCTTGTACGAAATAAAAAAGACATTAAGCAAGGCCTTCAGAGCGGTGAGTATCATTTTGGATTGGTCAACGTGCATGACAGTCGTGGAATACACAGTTTTGATGCCACCTTTTTAGGCCATATAGAATTTTTTCCTTTCGTTCAAAAAAATGGTGAGTTTTCATCTTTGGCAAAAGAAGATGTACTTTTAGCGCTAAGAAATGCGAAGCAGTTTGTCTTAAAATCCTTCATTGAAGAAGGAATGTCCGAAAAAATAACCGTTAGTTCTGACAATGAAGAAGTCGACCAATTAGCGCTAGTTATCAAAATGGTTGAAGCAGGTCTAGGATGGGCACTTCTACCAAAAACGTTCGCTCATTCTGAATTTTCGCATTACGACATCGAACCTATACAATCGTCTGAAATGGAACAAGGATTTAAATTTGGCTTTGCACTATGGTGCCCTCATTCTAAACAAATTAGCGAAGTTAAGTCATCAGTATTATCAGTTATCAAAGAAAACGTAGAGCGATTGCTAAAGCGAGATTAATGAACCAATAACACAGTTTACTTGTTCACAGAGGCTCATTTATATGAGCCTTTTTCGTATTTGTCATCTTTAGAATGATTTGATTTTGTAGGGCTAGATCCTCCATATGAGAGTAGGGCAATACCACAGTTTGACCTATTCTAACCTTGTCGATTAAGGACCCCTTTATTGGCAATAAGTGTTTAATTTCTATGTTTATTGCAAGGAAGCAAACTTTCGGCCGGGTTTTATTACCCGGCCTTTTTTATTGAGGCCAATCTTATGAATCGCTGCGGCGGCTTTGCTCTTTTTTCTTACTCTTTGCTTACGATAACACCTTCCTTTGCATCGTTTTATGATCCTGTTGATAATCAATTTGATATGGGACATCACATTGCAGAAAATGCAACGGGGTTTTTACCTATACCTATACTAATTACCGAGCCAGCGGTTGGTTATGGTGGTGGTGTTGCTGGGTTGTTTTTACACGAGGGCGAAGAAGAAAAACGAATCCGTAAAGAAGCAGCGTTAAAGGCTATTGATGGTGGTGCGCAACTTGTCCCATCTGCGATGAGTGTTGTTGGTGCTTTAGGAACAGAAAATGAAACCTGGTTTGTTTTTGGTGGCCACAGACGTTCATGGATGAATGATTCAATTCGTTATACCGGTGGCGGTGGCTTTGGTGTTGCGAATTTGGATTTGTACACATCAATCAACTGGGGCCCCATAGATCATGACCTTAGAATAGGCACGTCAACTTCGGTAGCCGTACTTTCACAAAAGGTGCAGTTCCGGATTGGGCATACGCCTTGGATGTTGGGAATAAAGCAGTTATTAGCTAAGTCTGAGATTGAATTTGATAACATGGTTTTAGACCGAATTTTGGGTAACGAATCGGTTACTTCTGGTTTAGGGTTGGAGGCTGAATATGACACAAGAGATAATTTATTTTATCCAACCAAAGGTTACAAATTGTCTGCAGATTACATGGTGTACGACGATGCGATTGGCAGTGATTACAATTACCGAAATTTGAACATAGATGGCGAAGCCTATATCCCAATTACCAATAAATGGACGTTAGGCTTGGCTGCAAATTATCAAAGCTTCGAACAGCAAGACCTGTTTGTAGCACCCACAGCGAAACCGTACGTGTCGTTACGCGGGGTGTCATCTTATCGGTACCAAGGAGATGAGATTGAAACAATTCAAGGCCAATTGACGTATAGCATCACTCATCGTTGGAAGGTGTCTGGGTTTTACGGTTCAGGGGTTGCAAAGCAAGATAACGGCATAAGCCACGACAGTACCGTCAATGCCGGAGGTGTCGGCTTTCGATACCAAATCGCGAGACGTTACGGTTTGCACCTTGGGATGGATTATGCGCAAAGCCATGAAGAACGCGCTATCTACTTTAACGTAGGCAGTGGTTTCTAGAACAACGGAATAGGTTAAATTTTTCCAAGAAAAAAGGCGCTAATTAGCGCCTTTTCGTTTTCTATCACTTTCTTACAGTAAGATTACTTCTTACGGCAGAACTCAGCGATTACGTACATTGATTGACCGCCGTTTGTTTTACCAGAAACAAGCTTAGGATCGTCACCAACGCTGATGCCACGAATAACAGTACCTTGCTTAATCACTTGGTTAGTACCTTTGATTGGCAGGTCTTTGATTACTGTTACGTCGTCACCTTTCTTAAGTTCAACGCCATTCACATCAAGAGGCTTGTCATCAGCAGACATGCCGATTTGTGCCCAAACTGATGTTTCTTCTTCAAGGTACATCATGTCTAGCGCGTCCTGAGCCCAGCTTTCTGTGTTCAGACGAGTAAGTTGACGCCATGCCGTTACTTGAACTGGCGCTTCCTGGCTCCACATGCTGTCAGTCAGACAACGCCAGTGGTTGATATCTTTAGGATCGTCAATCTCACCAAGACATTTGTCACATACCATGATGCCGTGATCCACTGTTACGTGGCTGTGTGGCGGCACTGCGTATGCAGTAAGAGAAGAATCAGAACCACATAGTTCACATTTAGATTGGCAGCGTTCTAGCATAGTAGCTTCAGAAGACATAATGGACTCACATTTATTAGGTATTAAATTACGGGGTTATTATCCACTTTATTTACAATAAAGAAAGAGGTCGTACGGTATTCTGTCTTGATTAATTTTAGCTGAGATCAACCATTTGTGTTTTAAAGTTTTATGCAAACGGTTAACTAGGGAAATTGTTCGAACGACAGATACAAAAATGCCAGCGGTTAGGCTGGCATTTGGTTTAGTGAAAAGCTTAAGTCTTAGTTATTCCAATAAAGCATCCGGTGCTGCTGCATCAAGGCTATCCGATTCTAAGAAATCAGCTACTTGAGCTCTCATTGATAGGGTATGAGTGGCATCAGAAAGGTCTGCTTGCGGTCCGATGATCGTTGAGTGTTTAGCTATTTCGTTATATTGAACAAACACACGATTCCCAGTTGAAGGGCTAGCTTTTGTTGAGTCAGTCAATCCTAACGTCGAATCTAACCCTTCAGAGCCAACAAATGAAGCCGTATATGATAACGGTGCACCATTATCATCATTGCCATTGTTTGGTACCGTTTCATCATTTTGCGACTGGATCAACAACGTTGGATAGCTAGAGCTAATTGATGACTGGTCCTCAGTGTTTGCTATTGAATGTGGATCGACCGTGTCAATAAGGGTTTGAGCGGCGACTTTAAATGCAACTAATTCAGTTTCAATTGCTGCGGCACTAGTTGGATTTTCCTTAGCAAAAGCGGTATAGCAATCGCCATCTTCAATGTCAGCCGCAGTACAAGCTGAAGCCACTGAATCCCGATACGTTGCATTTAACTGTTTAGCTAGATTGTGTTTAATTTCGGGGCCAAAGGTTTCCGATGCGAAGAGTAATTCAGCAATGTGCCCACCTGAATTAGCATATACCGCCGAGCTAAATTTATGTGTACCAGCAATTTCAGATGTAGCTACTGACGTAAATCCAGTAATACCGCCCAATGAGTGGCCCATAAATTTAACGGTTGTGTCTTTTACATCAACTCCGGCTAATGGTGTACCAGTAAAGTCATTCCCCACTTTTTCAAGTGCCATACGAAGACCTATTACATCAAGTGCACTTTGACGGATGTTGTCACGCGCAACGGGCAAAGCGCTTAGATTCAAGTAGTACAGAGCATTATCGTTAGTTGAAATAGCACCTCCGGCAAGTGAACGAGACCCATGAATAGGGTGGTCAATTGCAATGACAGCAAGACCTTCAGCCGTTAAGTTTGCCGCAAACGCATACGCATTCTCTTTTACAGAGGTAATACCGTGTTGGTAGATTACAACCCCGGTTATTGGGTCAGTCACAGGAGTAAACAAAAGCACATCAACAGCTTCAAGTGATTTAATTTGTGGTATTGGTGAATACTGAGTGACAATGCGATCACTATCTAGAGCTGTTCCACTTGCGTCCTTTGTGAGTGTTTTTCCCATTAAAGTCGTGACATCAGCTGCGCTAAGGTTTGTTGGGTCTAATCCTAATTTAACCAACTCTCCACCAACGAAAGAACTTGTAGAGTTATCCGTTAGTGCGCTTTTTATAACCGCTAAACTGTCCAATGCTGATGCAAATGGCGTTGTAGAGAACTTAGTTGGATCGGTTTCCAAGAAATATGGGAGTTGAACAGTACCTTTAGTCACGTTTACCGACGTAGTGCTGATACCAGCGTTAGAGTAAAGGAGATTTATCCCTCCAATCAAAGTGGCATTTTCTGTTGCATCGTCATCGGCAAGATATTTTTTAAAGTCAGCATCTGCAGCGATTGCTGTAGCAAATGGTGTTGTTGATGAGGAATCTAAACTAAGATTGTAAGCGTTTGTCAGATCGATATTATTTGGGTTTGCGCTGCCATTCCAATAAGTCGAAAGTGGGGCCCCAGCATCAATCATTCCGCCAATCAACGATGCTGTAGAGGCAAGAACATCACCAACAGAAGTTGTAGTAAACCAAGCTGAATACACAATCTTTTCCGCATCAATACCAACAGCGGCAGCTATAGCTTCTTGACCTTTAATTAAAGTTTGCGCACTAGCTAAGTCACCGGTTGAATAAGTTTTAGTGGCTGTTTTGAGAGCCGCATAGCTTTGCGATGTACCTACTGGGTTACCATTTACATCTGTAACGTCATCAGTAACAACAAGCAAATATTCAGACTTCTCATCAAAAGGAGTATTAGGTGTAATTGCTAGGTTTGAGCCTACTTTGTAAACTTTGTATTCAGAGCTAGCAACAGGTGTTGGTACTTGAGCCGCTGTGGATGTGTCTGTTAGCTTTTTAGAAAGCTTCAACAATGTCACTCCGGAAGTAACAACTCCAGGAGTATCACCAAAACCGTCGCCTTCAAACTCGATGTAAATTGGCATGCTGGTCGAAAAACCATCGGCATAATTTAATGCTGCTTTTGGGTTAGAAATGCTATCGTCGCCACCTGTTGGGATCGCTAACGTGCCATCTGTAGAGTCAAATAATAGGTTATTGCTTAAAGGAACTGATGCATTACTACCTTGCAAGAGCATTTTTTGAGTTGTCGCTCTTGCCAAAGACGTTTCTAGATAGGCTTCAAGTTGTTGGTTACTTGTTACCGAACTTTCGGTGTTGTCGCCACAACCTGCTAGCAGGATCGCTGAACATAGTAGAGAGATCTTAAAGTTACGTTTCATGATACGATCCTGATTTAGTTAAAAGTGTAGTTAAGCTGAACTGAAGAAAGGTAAGCGGTACCTTCTGCTTCGAAAGTCCTTTCTTGCTGAGCGCCATTTGTCTCAGTGAACTCACCGTCATCACTTACAACAAGTGCGAATCCTGCATCGACAGTCATATTTTCGCTCCAAACATAAGTGAAGCCAGCGCTATACCACATACGATCACTATCAGGAATGCTTAAAGTTGCTTCACCAGCTTGTTCGTCATAAGCGTAACCAGCTCTTAATGTCCACTTACTGTTTAGTTGGTACGTTGCGCCTAGTGAATATCGATTGTTGTCTTCATATTTTTCAGGTTTGTAGAAGCACTGACCTGCTACACCGTTGTCAGTACAATCTGGACTTGTTGCTTTTAACTCCTTAAAAGTACTCCAATCAGTTTGTTGCCAACCGTAGTGAATTGCCCATTGTTCGTTAAGTTGGTGAAATGCTGAAAGCTCCAGAATAGAAGGAAGCTCGATTTGAAGACGACCATCAACCTTGGGAGATGTTGCTCTACCTGAATCGTAGCTGGTAAATTCACCGTCATCGAAATCAAGATCAACAGAAGAGCGGTAAGCGATACTAAAGCGATTGTTTTCGTTCAGCTCATACATCGCGCCAACATTCCAACCATAGGCAAATGTTTCACCGGTCATGCCTATAAGTTTGTCAGATGGATTTCCACCAACAAAGTTAGCGAGCTCGCCTTTATGGCGAGTAAGTTCAGCTTCCGCGTACACAAGGTTTAAACCTGCACCAACGCTAAATGATTCATTCACGCGATACGCAATATTTGGATTTAGATTTACAGATAAGAGCGACGTATCACCAGCCATATCACCTGCCGAGATGTCATCAGGGTAATCCGTAGCAACACCATAATTGGTGAACATACCGATACCCCAAGCCCATTTTTCGTTGATTGGGCTGATGTAATATGCGGCTGGCACGACTTGTAATGGAGCAACATCTTTTGAATGCTCGTTAGCGTCAACGTCGTAAACGTTAACCTCTGGATCAACGATAGAAACCGCGCCTGAAAATTGGGCTGTATCAAATAGGGTCATTGCGGCGGGGTTTCTCGCTAGTACACTCGCGTTATCGGCTACAGCGCCTTCACCTGAGAATGCGCGACCAAGACCTGAGGCAGAATGCTCAGCAACTTGGAAACCAGCCGCAAGTGAGTTACATGCAAATAGTACTGAAAGTGAAACAAGAGAGCGTTGTATTGTTTTCATCCTTGACCCTCCTAGGGCATCGAATTTCGTTATTATGGTTTGAAAACACACTGAGCATTTTTGGTGTTGAAGCTCTAATGTAAATGGTATGTTAAATTCATGTTTTATATAAAGTCAAAGAAAGAGTTGTTATTTTGTGAGGTTATGTTTTAAAGGGGCGGCACTTTAACATCGATAATATAAGTATAATCAATAATTTATTCGTGGTTGGAGGTGTGACCAGAGTGTTTATGCATCGTTGCGGTATAAATAGTGTTCAATAGCTCAATATGTAACAACTTTGTTTCTGTTTACCACCATTCGCTAAATCGGCATAATATCGACACTCGTTAGAAGTCATTAAATTGGAATTTTAAGTTTGGAATTACTCGCGATAGAGTTTCTTGGAAAACCGCTTCGTTTAGAAGGATCAATGGCAGGGTGGCAACAGTTGTATTGGGATAACACTTTGGTATCTCAATTAGATGCGACCACAGACCAAGAAGACGCCCGAAAACACGAATTTACACTACGCGCTGGCGAAGAAACGTTGCAGTGTCACGTTGAATCGACCGTTCAGTGGCAACCGTTTGAGATGACGTATAAAGCGTCGGTGAATGGGCAAACCATTACCGAAGGCAATCGAAACACCAAAGATATTGAACAACAAACTCCTGTTGTCGCTCCTAAACCAGAGAAGCGTTTTAGCTTAATTGGGTTGGTGTCGCTTGGTATGAAAGCGCTTAAAAGCGCCAAGCTAATCAAGGTCGTACTTGCTTCTGCGAGTTTAGCGGCCTATTCATGGTTGTTTTCAATTCAGTTCGCTTTGGCCTTAATCGCCTGTTTAATGTTCCATGAGTACGGTCATATTAGAGCGATGAAATACTTCGGCATGAAAACCAAAGGGATCTATTTGATACCATTTCTTGGTGGCTTGGCGTTATCCGATGAAAAGATTAATACGCGTTGGCAAGATGTGGTTATCTCAATCATGGGGCCATTGTTCGGCCTGATATTGTCGTTAGTATTTATGGTGCTGTATTGGGCGACTGGCGAAATGTTCTTTGCCGGCCTTGCAGTATTTAATGCTCTATTAAACCTGTTCAATCTATTGCCGATTTTGCCTCTCGATGGCGGACATGTTCTTAAAAGTATCAGTTTCTCGATGAACAGTGTGCTTGGCATTGTACTTTGTGTCGCGGCTGCCGTTGCTGGTGTGGTATTGAGTTATCAGTTGAATTTAACCCTGTTTGGTTTCTTATTGATCATGGGCAGTGTTGAAATACTGTTTGAATGGAAAGGACGTCATCACAGTCACTTGTTACCGTTAGACAAATACGGGCAAGTCGTGTCGTTCGTTTGGTATGTAGGTTTAGTGAGCAGTTTGATTGGTGTTATCTGGTATTTTGCATCTACTGGTGATCAGCTATTAAGCCTACCATTACAAATTCTTGGTACTTAACGAGTGAGTTTCTGTTGTTGGAATTATCCAGCTGCTTAGTGCACTTGAACTGTTAGCAAGCAAGAAACTGAAAATGCCCTAACCAATATGGATAGGGCATTTTTGTATTTACACCAGCTAGGCGATTCTTACTTAGATTACGCTTTGCAATTTGGTCTTGGTGAACCTGATTGAGGAAGCGTTTTTATCGTTGCTTGTAGATCTTTAATACGCGTACTGTGGGAAGGGTGCGTAGAAAGCAACTCTGGCGGTTGATTACCCCCTGATGCTTTCGCCATGTTTTGCCACAAGTTGACACTTTGGTTTGGATCGAAACCTGCTTGAGCCATATACTCTAAACCAACAACATCGGCTTCAGACTCTTGAGTTCGCCCATACGGTAGAATAACGCCATATTGAACGCCTAACCCTAACGCGGCCATCGTCATACCTTGATACTGTTTGTATTCTGATGCACCTAACGCAACGTTAGTAATAGATAAGCCCGTATTAGCGATTTGAGACTGAGAAAGGCGCTCATTACTGTGGTCCGCTAAAACGTGTGCCACTTCGTGACCGATAACCGTCGCGAGTTGGTCTTGATTGACTGCAACCTTGAGTAACCCTGTGTATACACCGATTTTTCCGCCAGGTAGGGCGAATGCGTTCACTTGATCACTATCAAACACAACAACTTCCCATTCACTAAAACCTTGTTTAGGAATATATTGAGTGATGCTGTTCGCTACGCACTGTACATAAGCGTTAGTTTTGGCATCTTTGCTGATGGGTTGTTCTTTTTTCATTTGTTCAAAAGACTGTGCTCCAAGCTGAGACATGTCTTTATCTGAAAAAAGCAGCAATTGGTTTCTGCCTGTCGGAGAAGCGCTACACGCGGTTAGGCCTGTAAGTGTGAGAAGCGAGGCAAACTTCATCCATGACGTCATACAATATCCTCTGTGTATTCGGTTTTTATGCATGTTAACATCAACTTGCGTAATAGCTAAGGGCTGTAAGATAACTAACAGCGGTAATATAGAAAAAAGCTATGCACGCGATAACAAGATCAATAATTAAGGAACCTATATGAGTATTTGGAAAAAGCCCGTTGACCTAGATACCTTCAACGCGACCTCAAAAAATACCTTAATTGAACACCTCAACATTGTTTACACCGAAGTAAATGACAATTCTTTGGTAGCAACCATGCCGGTTTGTCACTTTACGCACCAACCACTGGGTATGCTTCATGGCGGCGCATCGGTTGTGCTAGCAGAAACGCTTGGCTCATTGGCTGCAAACTTCTGCGTACCAGAAGGCTATTATTGCGTTGGGCTCGATATCAATGCGAACCACGTAAGGTCAATGCGTGAAGGGCATGTCATTGGTACTGCTGAGCCTATTCACTTGGGCGTCTCTACTCAAGTATGGCAGATCAATATCACTGATGATCGTCAACGCTTAGTTTGTACCAGCCGTTTAACCATTGCCGTTAAGAAACATAAGCGATAACAGACTAGGCAGTCGTACGCTGGTTTTGTCTTTAGAAGAAGTAATCAGTACTTAGAACAAGCAATCAGTATTTAAAGAAGTAACCCGAGAAGCCCATGGTCATAACGTTTAAAAGTGGAAAAGTCATCGCAACCGCACATGAATTGGTTGTTCGTTTAGATGGGGAGCATAGAGTCACGCTGCAAGCCCAAGTTGATGCAATTCAATTGATCGGAAAAGGGGCAAATGTTATTTCAGCTAACGGTTCTGAGTGTAAATGGTCGATAAAATTAGACGATGAACAGCAGCTCCGTGAAATCGCTAATGAAATTGGCTGCGATGTAATGTAATCCTTTACGGTAAAGGCACTTAACCCTTAAGATTGAATAACATCTTAGGATGTCGTACTCATAATTCACAATAAAATTGTGTCAGTAATATTGATTTTACGCCATAAAATAGGGAAACTGAATTCAATGTCCTTTGAATAAGTTTTCCTCTTTATGAGCAGCCCAAGACTTCGCGTTCAATTTGAAACCCTGTTTGAATACTTCGATGGTAAAGATTCTGATGTTCAACTCGACGACATCACGGATGTGCTTTGTTGTACCCGTCGTAATGCCCGAATGGTACTCAACAAGCTTGAAGAAGAAGGGTGGGTAGAATGGTTACCTGCAGCAGGTCGAGGAAAGTTATCTCAACTTATCTTTAAACAGAATCGTTGTGATGTCAGCGAGAACTTAGCAAGACGCTACTTGCAGGAAGGAAAAATTGGACAGGCGCTGTCAGTGCTTGATCACAATGCTGCCAAACTCACGCAAGTTATTCAAAACTACTTGGGCGTACAGTATCAAGAAGGCGAACAAGTTATTCGTTTGCCTTATTACCGGCCGCTTTCAATGCTTAACCCAACCAAATCGATGCGTCGTTCAGAGCAACATATCGCTTGTCAGGTATTCAGTGGGTTGACTCGTCTAGATGAGAATGACCAACTTCAACCCGATCTTGCTCATTCATGGCAAAAAATCAGCGATTACCAATGGCGATTCTTCTTGAGACCCGGTGTTCGTTTCCATAACGGGGAACCTCTGTTAACCAATCATGTTGTGGATACACTGCTTGCACTCGAACCTCTCAACATGTTTTCGCATATCAAAGATGTCTCTTCACCTGCAAATTGTGTCGTAGATGTTTTTCTCACACGTCCAGACAAGTATTTTCCGCTTGCGCTAACGGAATCGGTCGCTAAAGTTACTTTACCGATCACTTTACGTGGTGAAGATTACGATATTCGACCGATTGGAACGGGACCTTATCGCATTGAAAAGAACGACGAGAAACAACTCGTGTTAACCGCTTTTAATGGGTACTTTGGTTTCAGACCGTTAATTGATCGCGTTGAAGTTTGGGTGGTGGATGAGGCTTATTCTTCAATGGTTTACCCAAGCCTATCTAAGCCTGTTATGGCCGACCGTGGCGATAGCGATGAAGTAGAACTCGATCCTGGCTGCACGTATTTACTGCTCAATAGAAAGAAAGGTATTGCACAAGATCCCGCATGGGCACAGTTTTTATCTAACGCATTGAATGCGGCGGATCTGTTTGTTCATATTCCAAAAGAGACTGTTATCGATTTGGGCGTGTTACACGCTTATGGGATAAAACCCGGTTGGTATGACATAAAGTTGAAGGTGCCAGTTTGTCCACCAGAAAATTCCAAACCAACGATAAGATTGGCGTATCAATGCCAACATCCAATGTTTCCAACGCTTGCCAAGGCGATTGTCACGATGCTGAAGCAATACAACGTCGATGTTGATCTTTACGGTTACGAAACCGATCCTCCACACGCTGATGATGTCGATATTTGGATTAACCCTATGGGTATCGCTAATAACAGAGACGACGCTTTAGCCGGTTGGCTAATGGACTACAGTTTTCTTGATGAATCTAGCCCGGCAGAAGACTTCGACCAATGGTGTCACATGATTGACCGTTGGCGTTCTGGTGAATTCGAGCAATTCCCAGCACGACAGTTAGGTAAACAACTGGTCCAAAGCAATCAATTGATCCCGATGTTCCATTGCTGGTTAGGCGTTAATAAAGATCAATGTGGTACGTTGCAAAACGCGAAATGTAATGCATTAGGTTGGTTCGACTTTAGCCAAGTTTGGGTGAAGCCTGACGTTGATTGAAATCCAAGAAAACTCAATTAGGACCAAATAACTCATTTAGGAAAAACGATGCAAACTCTGATGGTTACATTTATTACGCTGGTGGCATTTGCTGCGAATTCAGTTTTGTGTCGCTGGGCCTTAATGGATCAAACGATCGATCCTTTGAGCTTTTCGATCGTTCGCATCTTATCTGGTGCGCTTACGCTTCTGATTTTATTAACTTTGTCTTCCCAATCTAAAGCTAGACGTGTGTTAACAAACAACACATCGCTATACACAAGGTTAAAATCACAGTTTCAATTCACGTCAATACTGTCACTGCTCGTGTATATGTTTGGTTTCTCGTTTGCTTACTTAGAGCTCGGCGCAGGTCTTGGTGCTCTGGTGTTGTTTGTCGCAGTGCAATTTACGATGATTGCCGCGCACCTGTTTTCTGGAAACAGAATGTCGCTCATTGAGTGGGGCGGGTGTTTGTTATCTGTGGCAGGGCTTGTTTATTTGTTAATGCCAACGGAATCGACTCAAGCACCCGACTTAGTTTCTATTATCTTGATGTCTCTGGCCGGAATTGGGTGGGGCATTTACACATTGGCAGGAAAGAAATCGTCAAACGCACTGCAATCGACCACCGCTAACTTTGGATTCAGCTCGCTAGTTATCCTTGTGGCATTGAGCTTATTAGTTTTAATACCTAATGCATTAACGCAAGTGTCTATCACTGAGCAAGGTTTGATTTACGCGGTTATATCGGGCTCTGTGGCTTCTGGTATCGGTTATAGTTTGTGGTATTACGTAGTGAAAAAACTGAATACCGTGGTTGCGTCTATTGCACAGCTTTCTGTTCCAGTTATCGCGACACTTGGTGGCGTATTACTGTTATCTGAACCTGTCACTATGCAATTTATAGTCTCATCAACCGTTATACTTCTTGGGATAAGCTTGGTTCTTGTCGCACCTAAACTTAAGAAATAAAGAGTTCAATCATTAACTTCTATGGCTAAACCAAACAAGAAACAACCGACCAAGACGGTTCAGATTTTCTGTGCCAAATGCAAAACGCAGCTTTTTAAGTATCGGAAAGGTGGCAAAGGTGCACTCGTGAAATGTTTTAAGGAGCGTATCGTTGAAGATTTCACGACAAAACCATGTGTGTGCCCTGAATGCGGGATTGAATTTGCGCGAGACACTTTGGTTCGAGGTACGCCAGCCTACAAGTTTGTTGGTGGCAAGGTAACGATGAAATAACCCGTCACGATGAAACGACCAATCATTATAAACGAGAAAATAATGTTGAAACTAAAAATGCCACAGCACAGTTTGTGTGTGGCATTTCAACGTTGCTTTTGATACTCAGAGTAAAGAATTGAGCTCAGTAAGCTCTGACACGCCCTTGAAGCTTAAGAAGTAATAGCGAAACAATTGCGCCCGTCGTATCACACAGCATATCTTTCTGTGCATCCCAAATATCGCCTTGTGAACCAAGGAATGCGATACCTTCATCACCACCTGCAATCTCCGCGTACCACCACTCGATGATTTCATAACCTGCAGCAACACTCATGATCGCAAATAACGCAAAGAAACATGCCAGCACCGGTTGAGCCAGTTTTTTACGAATCAAGTACTCAGCGAGTGGGTAAGCATAAAGGCCAATAGAGAAATGCGCGACACGGTCAAAGTTATTCCGTTCTGAACCTATCATGTTATTGAACCAATCAAATGGCACTTCCGCGAAGGTATATTTTGCGCCTATCGTATGCAAAATCAGCCAGATAAACATCAAAACGTAAGCTGTCTTAGTGAAGGTGAGCTTTGTTGATAACCACCAAATACCCACCAATATCGCGAGCGCTGGGACAATTTCGGCAATCCACACCGCTCTTGAAGAGGGAGCGAACGCTGAAAATAGAAACACAGTCAGATACAGCGTCGTCAATGACAGCAATGGTCGATTTTGAGCAAGTGGCGTGATTGTCATATCAAGATCTCTCGTCGAAGTTTTTAATAGTGTTACACAATAATGAACAGTGTTCAATTGGGTCTTAATCACCAGATTTGTTGAAAAGTGGTGTTATCGCCCAGTATCTAGACAAACGGTTGCTAGAGTTTCACAAAAGTTTGATTTACAACAAAGCGATCCTTAAAATCGCTCTATTACTACATAACAAGAAAGAAAGTCATGAAACTGGAAACTGTCGATTACCTTGCTGACGACGCAGCAGAACAATTTGTTCGCTCTCTACGTGAAACTGGTTTTGGTGTTCTTAAGAACCACCCAATCCCGAAAGAGCTTGTTGAGTCAATTTACGAAAACTGGTACCAATTCTTCATCTCTGAAGAGAAAGAGAACTTCCACTTTAATGTTGAAACACAAGATGGATATTTTCCACCTTCAGTGTCTGAAGTTGCTAAAGGCCACACTGTAAAAGACATCAAAGAGTACTTTCACGTATACCCTTGGGGCCAAATCCCTGAACAGCTGAAAGAACAGATTCTAGATTACTACCAACGTGCGAATGCTTTTGCTCAAGAGCTGCTAGGTTGGGTTGAAGCTCATGCTCCTAAAGAAGTACAAGAGAAATTCTCTATTGCGTTATCAGAAATGATCAACGGCAGTGAACAGACTCTGCTTCGTGTTCTTCACTACCCACCAATGCAAGGTGATGAAGAGCCAGGAGCAATCCGCGCTGCAGCACACGAAGACATCAACTTACTGACGGTTCTTCCTGCTGCAAGCGAGCCGGGCCTTCAAGTTAAAGCTCAAAATGACGAGTGGCTAGATGTTCCATGTGACTTCGGTAACATGATCATCAACATCGGTGACATGCTTCAAGAAGCATCTGGTGGTTACTTCCCATCGACAACTCACCGTGTAATCAACCCATCAGGTGAACGCCAAGAGAAGTCTCGTATCTCTTTGCCTCTATTCCTTCACCCGAAACCAGAAGTAGTGCTATCTGAAAAGTACACAGCAAACGAATACCTAATGGAACGTCTAAGAGAGCTTGGCGTTATCTAGTCAGTTCAATGCTTCGTCCCTAAAATTGGGATAGATGTGAAAGGTCAGCTAAGTCGCTGACCTTTTTTGTATCCGTACCAAAGAATTGCGGCTTTATTACTAACGGTTGTATTCAACGAAATGGTACTCAGTTTTGACGATAAAAGGTGCCTTTAAGCCAAACGTTAGAAAGTTGTTTGTCCTTAAGCTCGACAAATCTTAGAAAATCGCTTTCAATTAAAGAAGATACGCAACGGATGCGAAACAGGTTACTTATAGTATCCACAGTTCTAGAAATCCATTAATTCAGAGAAGCTAACTGAGTCAACTATGTCGAATTATCAAGATGTGAGAGCAAACTTTCATTGCCATATGGAAAACCCATTGCTTTGGCCGATAATGGAAGTGCTTAAGCAAAAGCCAAGCGGATGGAAAGTACACACATTGGCAGCTCATCTGAACGATCTTGGGTTTGTGCCAGTGTTGGATGCTGTGCCTGAGAAAGAGTTGTTTAAAAAGAACTTCCTTATCATGAATGCGCTTTATCAGCTTCAAGAAACCTTACACCCAGATGGTTGGCTCCAAGTCCAAGCGATGGACATCGAATTGATGAATGGTCGTTATCACGGAAGCAGTCACAGCATCGATCATCAAGACCCACTTCGAGAATACTACATTAATTGGGTTAACTATGAAGCGGATGAAGGTGAAGTCAAAAGGCTGTTGAACGAATTTTGGACTCGGTATAGAAAGTATGTGGGTGGTGATGAACTCGATATGGATCGAAGTCGAGCATTGAACCTGTTTGAGTTACCTTTAGGCGCGACACACCATGAAATTAGAAAACGTTGGCGACAACTGGCATTGAGATGGCATCCGGACAGAGACGAAGGCAACACCGCAAAATTTCAGACGCTCTGTGAAGCATGGCATGTATTAAGAAGCTCATAATCGAGAGGCATTTCTAGCTGTCTAATTGCTCAGAACCCTAAAACGGAAAGCCCCACATTGTGAGTGATACAAGTGGGGCTTTGTCGTCATTACGTTATGTTTTGGGTAACTACGTTATGTGCTGTAGCGACTTAAGTTATTGGTGTTAGGAGTGATCTTTGCTCTCGCCACTTTTATGTTCAAAGGCATAGTCGAGTACTTTACGGATATAAGGCGCACCGACTTTTGAACCGCCGTTACCGTGTTCAATGACCACAGTTGCGACATATTCAGGGTGTTCATACGGTGCGAAAGCCGTGTAAAGCGCATGGTCAAGCAAGTGTCTAGCGAGTTTCTTCGAGTTGTAGACCTGGTCTTTCGCAAGATCAAAGACTTGTGCAGTTCCTGATTTACCGCCGCTCGTGTATTCAGTTCCCTTAAATGCACGTCTGCCGCTGCCTCGATTACCGTGGTTTACGAGTCGCATCGCATTGATTGGCACATCCCAAATTCTATCCGGTACTTCGGTGATTGAGGGCATTGGCTCCGGTTCGACAAGTTGTTGTGTACTGAAATCTTCACCATGATCTAAGGTGGCTCTTAAGATATGAGGTGGCATCACCTTACCATGATTAACCAATACTGACGTTGCTTTAGCAAGTTGCATAGGTGTCGATGTCCAATAACCTTGGCCAATACCAATCGGAACTGTGTCACCCTGATACCAAGGGGTGCGATAACGCATCATCTTCCATTCTCGAGTCGGCATGTTGGCGGTACTTTCTTCATAGATATCAATGCCTGTCGGTTCACCAAATCCAAATCGGTTCATCCAACTTGAAATTCGGTCAATACCCAAATCGAAAGCGGTTTGATAGAAGAATGAATCTACCGACTCTTCAATGGCTTGAGTGACATCGACAGGTCCGTGACCCCAACGTTTCCAGTCACGCCACGATTTAGAGTTTCGTTTAGAGCCAGGAATTCTCCAAACGCCATGGTCGTTACGGATGGTATCTTCAGAGATGACATGTTCTTGCAGTCCTGCCACAGCCATAAATGGTTTAACGGTTGAGGCAGGAGGATAAACGCCTAGAGTGGTGCGGTTAACCAACGGGTGAGCCGGATCATTCAATAAACGTTGGTAGTTCTTACTCGAAATGCCGTCGACAAATAGGTTAGGGTCGTAACTCGGGCTTGATGCCATCGCCAACACGCTGTTGTCTTTCGGATCGAGAATAACCGCGCTTCCAGTTCGGTGATCAAGTTGCTCAAAGACGTATTTTTGCAGCTCAAGGTCAATATTTAACACGATATCTTTACCAGCTACTGGCGGCACGTACTCAATGGTTCGGACTATTCGCCCACGGCTGTTTACTTCGACTTCTTGATAACCTTTGGTGCCGTGCAGAATATCTTCGTAATAACGTTCAACACCCAGTTTTCCTATGATTGTTGTAGCTTGATAATTCGCTTCTATCCCTTGTTCTTCAAGCTTTCTGAGATCGCTATCATTGATGTGCGCCACGTAACCAAGAACATGGGTAAGCACCTCACCATTCGGGTAAAAACGCTTTAAGCTGGTATCGATAGATAAGCCGGGGAACTGGTACTGGTGCACGGAGAACTTGGCGATCTCTTCCTCCGTTAAGTTCTCTAGAATAGTCACAGATTTAAAACGGCGGGTGTTGTGATAGCGTTTTTTGAAACGAGCGATCTGCTCTGCATCACGGGGGACATATTTGTCTAGCTTGGTGAGCATTGCATCGACATCATCGGTTTGCTCAGGAATCATGGTTAGATCAAAGACAAGCTTGTTCTCTGCAAGCAACACGCCGTTACGGTCGTAAATAAGTCCACGAGTAGGGGCGATAGGTAATACTTTGATTCTGTTGCCATCGGCACGAGTTTGATAGCTTTTAAAATTTTCAACTTGAAGTCGGTATAGATTGCCGACTAAGACAAGAGTGAACATCAAGATCCCACAAAACGCGACGATTACGCGGTTTTTGAATAGGTTCACTTCGATTTTATGGTCACGCATCTTAACGCGTTTATGATTCATTGAAGCCTCAAGGGTCTGTTACATTTGGTTACACTTGTCGAATCGGGACTTTATCTGAATATCACTAGGGTTTTGTAAAAGCTGTGTCATGTTTTGAGGGATCGACAGCATTAGATGGCGGTAAACAGTGCCTTTAATTTTCTCATTACAAAAGATGATAAGTAATTGATGTAAAGATTGGTTTTATGAATTTATAAAGTTCAAGAGTTTTGACGACACTAGAGGTTAGGTCAAAAGAGGTTAGATAAATTTACGGCCCTCAGAATGAGAGCCGTAGAAGGTTAATTTGCTTATTTAGTGGCTTAGAAGCTTTAGTAAATTAGAAGATTAAAACTTCAAAAACCTAGAAGCACAATAAATCCGATATTTAACGAAATCAGTTCGAAGGCTTGAACTGAGATTTACGCATACGGTTCAGAGCAGCCATCACATCTAACGTTCTTGGTTTCGCTAGGTCACCGTAGTTAGGCATGTTAGCGTGCCATTCGTTTTCTAAAATAGCGTTAAACTCTTTAGCAGGGTTGTTTGACCAACCTGGAGTTTGTGCAAATTGGAACCAAGCCCAACCGATCGCATTCACTTCAGACGGTGATTCTAATTGCTCAAGCGCAGAAAGGTCTGCAAACTCTTTACCAAAACGCAGTGACTCTTTGCCTTTAGCATTAACACGGAATTTACCGTCAGTCAGAATGTTCATCAGTGAAGCACGGTTCAATGAACGCGGTACAAACGTTTCTAAAGCAGTTTCACATTCGTTAGTACGCTGAGTAGGGTGCTGAGCAATCACGTCTTTTGCTTTTTCAGTCACATCTACCGCTTGGTAGTCGTGCATTTGAATCACAGTGTTCGCGACATCTAGGTAATCACCAGAGCCACCCATTACAACAATGGTAGAGATATCCATCTCTTCACGAAGCTGACCAATGCGGTCGACAAGTGGTGTGATTGGCTCATCGCCTTTTGACACTAGCGCTTGCATACGCTCGTCACGAATCATGAAGTTAGTCGCTGACGTATCTTCATCGATAAGTAGAGTTTGAACGCCGGCTTCAATCGATTCTTGTAACCAAGCCGCTTGAGACGTAGAACCTGACGCATCTTGTGTGCTGAAGTCAGATGTGTCTTTCTGCATTGGTAAATGGTTGATGTAGTTTGACAGGTTCAAGCTGTGCACACATCGACCATCTTCAGCGCGGATCTTCATCGTATCAATCGCAGTTACAATGCCTTCGCGACCGTCACCAGGAATATGGTTGTAGATAGAACGTTCAACGGCGTTCAACAGTGTCGATTTACCATGGAAACCACCACCAACGATCAGCGTAATGCCTTTTGGAATGCCTAGGCCGGTCACGTCACCTTGGTTTGGAGTATTTAACGTAACACTCAATGATTCTGGAGCCGCGAAAGGTACCGCGTCTTTCATTGGAAGGTCGCAGTTACCCGCGATACGAGGTAACACACTGCCGTTTGCAACGAAAGCGGCTAGGTTGTTTTCATCCAATTGAGCACGCAGCGCTTCTTGGTCTTCAATCGTTTCACAATGTTTGATCATTGCATCGATGTTTAACTCACGCTCAAGCGTCGCGCGACGAATAAACTTCGGTAAGTAGAAAGTGATGATGTTGTTCGCTTTCTTAGCAAGAATGCTACGACCATCAGCTGGTAAATTAATACGGAAACGAATTTCGATGCCGTGGTCTGTGAATACAACAGCTGTGTTGTCTAATACGGTTTGACCCGTCAGCGCGATAGAAACAGTCGACTCTTGTTTCGCGAACTCAGAGAAGCTACGTGCGATAAAGTCACGAGCGGCTACTTGGTATTCGTAAGATTTTTCTTTCAGCCAATCTAACCCGGTCAAAGACCACGCGCGCGTTGCACGAAAACGAGAAGCTGACGCGTATGGGTCACCTTGGATGTGGTCGATGTGTAATTCAAAATCAGCAAAGTCGTATTGACCTTTAATTTGTTGATATGCACGGTAGTTTTGTTTTTCGAGCTTTTTAAGCTTTGCAGTCAACTGATCCATAACGAGGAATGCCTATATAAGGGGAAAGATAAAAACAGAAAGGCGGCGATTATAAAAATCACCACCTTTAGAGTAAAGAGAAAGTAGGCCTAAATCCAAAACTAACTGCTCTTTTTCGCTTTAAGCGTAACGAGTTGTCCCCAAATAGTTTTGATTGATTAAGCTGTGTTCGAATTCTTGGCTCGGCATTGGTCTTCCGTAAAGGTAACCTTGGCCCACATCGCAGCCTTCGTTAATAATAAATTGCTCCTGAACCTCCGTTTCTATGCCTTCAATCGTCACTTTTAAGTCGAGCTTTTTGGCAATTTGGACAATAGAACGAACAATTTCCGAGTCTTCGTGTGAGTTGAGCATTTGGTCGATAAAGCTCTTATCAATCTTAATGGTGTCGAATGGGAACTTCTTCAGATAACTGAAGGAGGCGTAGCCCGTACCGAAGTCATCTAGTGACAATGTAACGCCAATATCGTGCAAAGATCCCAAGGTATTCTTGGCAACCACTTCATCTGCTATCAGTCCACTCTCCGTAACTTCAAGTTCTAAGAAACGAGGCTCTAAATGATAGGTTTCGAGTAGGTGAACCACTTGTTCCGCAAAGTGTACGTTCTTGAGTTGAATTGCAGACACATTCACAGCCATCTTGAAATCTTCAACGTATTCGGACCACTCTTTGGCTTTTTCAATCGCATTGCGTAAAACAAAGCTGCCCACTTCGAAAATCAAACCGTTTTGTTCAGCCATGTGGATCAGGGTTTCGTTAGAGATATCACCCAAAACAGGATGTCGCCAACGAAGCAAAGCTTCAGCACCGACCCAGCGATGCGTCAACGGGCTAACTTTGGGTTGAAAGTAGAGCATAAGGTCATCATTACGAACGGCTTGAAGCAAATAGCCTTCGATCTTATTAATGTGAGTTTGTTCTTCGGTATGGGATTGAGAGTAGTAAGCGAACTTTTGTCCTGAATCTTTGCAGGCTAACATCGCTTCAGAAGATTTCTGCAGAATGCTTTCCGCGTCATCTTCGTCGTTCGTAATTGCAATCCCAATAAACGCGTGCAAATGCACTTTGTCACTTTCGATGTCGAATTCTGAATGACCAACTTTAACGAGCGTCTGGCAAAGTTCTTCAAGGCGATGGTGTAAATCTTTAACGCTAAACGCCAATACGAGGTCAACCGAAGTAGGGCGTGCAGTTAATACATCGATATCAGAAATACAGTCTATGCGTTTTCGGTATTCAACAAGCACTTGGTCTAACGCGTTATAGCCGTAGCGTGCTTGTATGCGTCTACCGTTGGTAAAACCAATATGAACGACTGCAAATGAGCTGTCTGTCAGCCTTCTCTGTGACAGTAGCTTGTGGTTTAAGCGAGATTCAAATGCGTTTCGGTTTAAAAAGCCGGTGCCGAGGTCGTGATTCTTTTGGAAGTTAATCTTCTGTTCAGCCGCTTTTCGTTTATCAATTTCTTGATTCAACGAGTAATTAAGGCTCGCGAGATCTTTAGTGCGATTGTAAACGCGGTTTTTTAGGTCGCGATTCATTTGGGTAAGCTTGGCGTGTTGGAATAGGGTTTTAAGCTGAGATTCAATCGAAGTCCGAAAGCTCTCTAACAGTTTGATATAAGTAGGGGTGTAGTGATTCTCTTTCGAGTCCAAGATACAAATGGTGCCAAACAGTTCACCGTTAGGCCAAAGTAATGGAATACCACAATAGGAGACTAAGCCGAGTTTGATGTCTGGGTTGTTGTCCCACTTAGGATCGGCAAGCGCGTTAGGCACAAGAAGCTGTCGTTGAGTTTCCATCACTGTTTCGCAGTACAGCCCATTCCCCAGCGTTTCAGAATCACCTTTGTTGTATGGGTTGTTCTCGCTACGACTGGTTGAAAAAACTTCAATGTAATTGGCGTGAACACGCATGATTAGTGCTGCGGGCACTTGAGTAATTTGAGCTAAGAGGTCGACAATATTCTGCCAACCGTGCTCCATATCGTCTGGGATATCTAAATCGAGAGTTTTTATTTTCTTCATATGACTCCGAGTCAATTATGCTAAATGCATCAACACATCCTGTGTTAATTATGATGAACCAAAGAAAACTGTGAATCTTACGTTAACTAAGTATAAGAAATGTTGCACAAAAAAACCTCGGCAATTTTGCAGAGGTTTTCAAATGTGAATACGGGTCTCAGTAATGAGATAAATTTCGATTAGGGCTTTAATTTTATAAAGTCTTCGCTATTCAGTTTCTTACTGTAATCTACTGATGGCTGCGCGAACCCGTTGAGCTGCAAGAACTCGTCTTTGAACCCTTGGTAATCACCTAAAGTTTGGAAGTTGTTTTCATCCATCTTTTCTAGTAGTTCAGTTACGTGCGCTTGGGTTTCTGGGTCTAATTCCCAATCATCCATACGGATCAATCGCTCACCATCAAGTGGTACTTTGGATTGACCATAAAGTTTACTGCCAAACAGACGCTGCATTTGTTGGATACAACCTTCGTGGGTCTCTTTCTCTTTCATCACCTTATACAAAGCAAGTAAGTAAGGGCTTAATCCAGGGATGAAAACGCTCGCTTTAGTGACTAGGGCTTTACATACCGCCGCGTAAGCGTTGCCATCAAAGTTAGCTAACTCTAGATTAAGAGCGTGGCTGGTTTGGTGAAGGTCGATCTTAGCGCGTCCCAATGTACCGTCTAAATAGATAGGATGTGTGACTTCTGGACCCACATAAGAAAACGCGATTGTCTTACAACCCGGAGCAATAGATTCTGCGTTGATGAGCTCATCTATCCATTGTTCCCAATCTTCGCCTCCCATCACTTTGAGTGTGCTTTCGGCTTCTTCTTCCGTCGCGGCTTCAAGCGTGTTGGTGACCCAGTTGTCGTGTTCCAGAGAAATGGTTGCGCCAGTTACGCTTTCACCAATAGGTTTGATGGCAGAGCGCCAAAACTCATCGGAATCTGGTTTAGGACGAACGCCTGCAGCTAAGCTATAGATAATCAGATCCACTTCACCTTCGAAGTAGGTTTCAATGGCTTCGACAACTTGTGAGCGTGTTTCTTGCGAAAATGCGTCGCCAACGATGTTGATAGCAGTGCGTTGCTCTCGTTCGGCTTCTTTTTTGAAGTAGATGTTGTTGTACCAACCAGCACTACCTAGGGATTTTTCGTTTGGACCGCGCTCGAATGAGACGCCGATAGTGTCAGCTTTTGCGCCGCCAAAGGTAAGGGCAATACGAGCGGCAAGGCCAAAGCCTGAGGAAGCGCCGATAATCAGTACTCGTTTAGGGCCATCTTTGATTTGCGGCGCACTCTTAACAAACTTGATTTGTTGCTTTACGGCTTCTTGACAGCCAAGAGGGTGAGCGCTTTTGGCTACCACACCCTTGATAACAGGTTCGATCAGCATAAATAACCTTACAGTTAACGGTGATATGCACTCAGGCTAACGTAAAGCTGTGTAAAATTTATTGAGCTAGACCATTAAAACTTAAAGATACTGATATAATTCTTCGGCGACGAATTCAGCAATCCAAGGTTGAGCTTCTGGTTTTGGATGCAGTCCATCGTTCATCATCCACTCAGGTTTGAGGATGATATGCTCTAGGAAAAACGGCAAAAGTGGCACGTTTTGTTGTTCAGCAAGCGCTGCAAAAACGTATTCAAACTGCTGGTTGTAACGCTTTCCGTAATTTGGTGGGATTTTAATCTGCATCATTATAGGTTTGGCGCCCGCAGCTTTTATCTGCTCAATGATCTGCTCAAGATTTGCAGACATCAGCTTAGGTGGGAAACCACGAAGTCCATCATTCGCACCAAGTTCGATAAGAACGGTGTCTGGAGCATGTTCTTCAAGCAATTGTGGTAGGCGGGCTAAACCATTGCCCGTTGTATCACCAGAAATACTCCCGTTAACCACGGTTACCGTTTTGTCATGCTTTGCTAACGCGTCTGGTAACAGGCTTGGCCAACTCTGTTTGATGTCCATGTTGTAACCAGCACTCAGGCTATCACCAAGGACCAGTAACTTAGAATCTAAGCGGGTATCTTGAGCCAAAGAAGCGGTTGAAAATAAAATAAAGAATAAAAAGGAAATTAGTCGAGTCATGCATACATCCATCATTAAAGCAGAAGCTGTTTCGAAGACAGTGTCTACTAATCAAGAACATTTAACAATCCTAGAGCACGTCGATATCGATATTCGTGAAGGCGAAACTGTCGCGATTGTCGGCACGTCTGGCGCGGGTAAATCGACCTTAATGACGCTGCTTGCTGGTCTTGATGTACCAACGAAAGGCGAAATCAGTTTATTAGGACAGCCACTTTCACAGCTTGATGACGAGGCAAGAGCGAAGATCCGCAGTGAATCGGTAGGGTTTGTATTTCAAAGCTTCTTGTTAATTCCAAGTCTTTCAGCGCTACAAAATGTCACGTTACCTTGTTTGTTAAAGGGAGAAGACGAAGACATCGAACGCGCGACTGCTCTGCTTGAATCAGTAGGCTTGAAAGACAGGCTTGATCACTTACCGTCGCAGCTATCTGGTGGTGAACAACAAAGGGTCGCGTTGGCGCGCGCATTTATGATTAAGCCAAAAATTCTTTTTGCCGATGAACCCACAGGCAACCTAGACCAACAAACGGCAGCCAAAATTGTTGAGTTGTTGTTTGAATTGAACTCATCCCACGGCACAACTTTAGTTTTGGTGACACACGATCCTAAGCTTGCACAACGTTGCCAAAGAACACTCAAGATGCATGTCGGTCAGATAGAGGAAGTCTAAATTGAATTCATCAAACGGACTGAATAAACGCCTGTTTTCATGGAGTATCGAAGAGATTCGACACGGCCAGTTGTGGCCAGTTTCAATCGCTTTAACGCTTATTATTGCTTGTGTATTTGCATTGTCGGCGTTGGCCGAACGTATGGAGCAGGTAATTGTTAAACAGGGCAAAGATGCGCTTACTGCTGATAGCGTGTTTATCTCAGCAAACCCAATTCCGCAATCCTTGTTAGACCTCACTCAAGTTGAACAATTAGAAAGATCTCAGTTGACTCGTTTTTCAACCATGGCATTCAGTGATAACTCAATGCAGTTAGTGACGGTAAAAGCAGTTGAAAGTAATTACCCATTACGCGGTGAAATGATCTTAGAGGGCGCTGATAAAGCATCAAGTAACCATGTTGAGCCGGGTGAACTTTGGCTAGACGAGCGTATATTTGCACAGTTAGAGGTTGAAATTGGTGACAATGTCACTATTGGTGATGCCGATTTAGCGATAACTGGACGAATCACTCAAGAACCAGGCTTAAGCTTTAACCCATTCCAACAAATGCCAGCTGTGCTGATTCATACAAGTGATATCGATGCCACGGGAGCGATTCAACCGGGCAGTCGTGTTAGTTTTAGGCTGTTTCTCAACGGTGATGATACAAAACTGCAAGCCGCGCAAGACAGCGTAGAATTAACACCAAGCGATCGCTGGCGTACTCAAGATTCTGCGAGCCGTACTAACGACATGTTCGAAAGCACGACTCAATATCTTTCGTTAACCGTTGCTATTGTTGTGATCATGGCTGCGACCACTTTGGTACTCACTTGCCAACATTATGTTGCGAGTCGCCGTAAAACCATCGCGATGCTTAAGAGTTTGGGTGCAAGCAAGCAGTGGATCGTTAAATGGTTGTCTGTACAGGTATCTTTATTAGTGGTTATCGGTGCAGTACTGGGAATAACTATCGGTATCGGCTTAGAGTTTTTGCTTCGTATACCTCTGGGTGACTTATTACCAACGCCACTTCCTAGCTATGGTATTGAACCTGCAATCTTGGCGATTTTATCAAGCATCTTAATTGGTGTTCCTGCTCTTGGTATCCCGTTAATTGGCTTGGTCAATACCTCGGCAATCAGCGTTATCCAATCAAGTCACCAGTCCAATGAAAGCTACAAGAAATATTTGTTGTTACTGGTACCGATTATTCCAATGATGCTGATGTATGGCGACAATCTATTGGTATGGATAGTTCTAGCGGGTATCGCTTGCCTGTTCTTAGTACTTGCGGTCGTTAGTACGCTTGTTCTGCGTTTGGTTGGCAAGTTACCGACATCTACGTCTATGCGTTTAGCATTGAGCAGAATTAATCGCACACCTTTAGCAACGGGGATTCAATTTGGCTCTTTAGCGCTTTCACTGATGTTGCTGTCTATCATCTGGTTGGTAAGAAGTGATTTACTGTCAGATTGGCAGCAAACCTTACCCGAGAACGCACCAAATGCGTTTGCACTTAACATTGCAAGCTATGAAAAAGACAGTTATCTCGAGACGATTGATGCAAACGAAGTAGAGCGTACTCAAGCGTTTCCAATTATCCGAGGACGACTGACGACGATAAACGGTGTCGAAGCATCGGAATACAGTGATACCTCTGGAGAAACAGACGCACTAAGCCGTGAGATCAACTTCACTTGGGGAGATAGCTTACCTAAGTACAATGAAGTATTAGAAGGCAGCTGGACACAAGAGCATGGCGTATCTGTAGAATCGGATGTCGCGGAGCAACTGGATCTAAAGATTGGCGATGAGCTGTCATTCACAATCAACAGCCAGAATGTTTCTGCCAAGGTGAATAGCATCCGCAAAGTCGAGTGGCGAGAAATGAAGCCGAACTTCTACTTCATTTTTACTCCAGATGTCTTGAGTTCAATCCCTTCTACTTGGCTAGTGAGCTTCAGATTAGAAGAACAACACAATCAGATGCTCAACGAACTCTCTCGAAATCATCCAACCGTGAGTTTGATGGATATTCGTAAGATGGGTAGCAAGATCCAAGAGTTGCTTAAGCAGATTGTTTGGTCGATTACCGTACTTGCGGCGTTAGGTGTGGTGGCGGGGCTGTTGCTTATCTTCACTCTATTGCGATTGAGCTTATCTCAAAGACAACAAGAGATACGCTTGTATCGAACATTAGGCGCGAGTAAGAAGCGAATTCTCAATACTATTTGGTGTGAGTACGGTTTAATGGCGTTAGTCGCAGGCTCAATTGCAGCCCTTGGTTCTGAGCTCAGCGTGGCAGGAGTGATGAACTTTGGTTTTGAGTTACAACCTTCACTTCACCCGATGTTGTGGATAGCGCTACCGGTGCTAACGTTCATCACATTAGCCGCGGTAGTGAATAGCTTAATCAAACGTTTGTTGGCACCAGTAAACAAGGATTTTGGCTAGTCGTTAGCGAGATCTAGCCAAGCGCTTAAAACGGCCTAAAAGTGAGATTATTTATACTTAGTCATGCACTATTTATAATACGTCGCTTTAGACCGTTTTTTATTTAACCAACCGGTAGCATAAGTAAAAAATATCGCACCTTAGATTCCACTGTTTTTAGCATTTTTTAAAACTAATTACCCAATAATGCCGATTTAATGAACAGCGGTTAGTCCCTGTAAACAAAGGGTTTGCGCAACTTAGCAAGAACGTTATCAACAGTTATCCACAAAAACGGTGGATAACTTTAGGGATAAGTTAACCGCTATGTTTTAAGAGTACTGAGGCAGCCTTTATGTGGCGTCACTTAGGACAAATTTGACTGTTAGAATAACCTTTAAAACCCTATCTGGAGTTATTGAGTCAAGAGATTATTTATGTTTTTTACATAGATATTAAATCCCGCCTATCTAAGACCTTGATAAAAATGTGTTTTAATTCATCGCAGAACAAAAGTAGAATAGAGGCAGTTAATCTTATTCTACAGAACACGATGAACCACAACAAAACGGATACAAATCAACCTTCTATTGCCATTGTTGGTGGTGGTATTGCCGGAACAACGAGCGCGATTCACTTTAGTGAGTTGGGTTTTAAGGTCACTATCTTAGAAAAAGGGCCGAGTTTGGTTAATGGTCCACCAATTTGCCACCTGCACGCTGGCGGCAATTTGTATCGAGATATTTCTGTAGAGCAGTGTCTTCAGTTGCTCACGCAGTCAATTGATACCGTCCGCTTATTTCCTCATACGATCAATATTCGTCCGACAATCATCGCCGTTCCGCACAGTGATGGTGGAGAGCCGTTGGATCTGCTTCCTCGTCTCAAGATAATCAAAAGCGCTTATGCCGATCTTGTTAAACAAGATAAAAGCAACCAAGTGCTCGGTGATCCGGAAGAGTATTATAAGCTGTACAGCAAAGAAGATTTATTAGCACTTTCTGCGAAAACACAGCCTCTGAAACCAACATCGCTTGATGATTGGTGTATTCCTTTCGCCAAGCATACGGATTTAGAGACCCTAAAGTATCCTGTTGCGATGGTCCAAGAGTATGGCTGGAGCGTATTCCGACTTTCTGCGACCGCTCAACTCTCTTTGGGGCAACAAGCTAACTGTACTGTGTTAACCAACAGCCGATTACATTCTGTTGAGTCGACAGGTCAAGGTTGGTCTTTGACTTATACCGATGCCGAAAACCAAAGCTGCCAACTAACGACCGATTACTTGATTAATGCGAGTGGGTTTGAAACGGGTATCGTAGATGACTTTGTTGGCTCTAAGCAGCAAAGACTTGTTGAGTTTAAAGCTGCATACGTTACAGAGTGGCCATATTCGCAAGAATGTAAGGAAGAGTGGCCAGAAGTTATCTTCCATGGCCCGAGAGGCACACCGCAAGGCATGGCGCAATTAACGCCGTATGCTGATGGTGTGTTCCAACTTCACGGCATGACAGAAGGGATTACTCTGTTTGAGGGTGGGCTTGTTTCATCGTCAACAGACTCGTCACAGCCACAGTTGCCTTCGAAGCTGCTTAAGAAAATCGTATCGGGTTGGAGTGAAGATCAGCTTGAATTAAGAACTCGCGCGGCAATAACGCATATGTCTCAGTTCATCCCAAGTTTCAGTTCTGCATTGGTCGGTGGTAAACCTTTGTTTGGTGCACAACAGATTCCGGGAACCGATCCAAGCTTAAGAGCTTCAGACGTTTCATTCTGTGGGGATCGCTATGCTCGACTTGAAGTAGTAAAAGCTTCTTCAACATTAGAAGCGGCACAAAAGGTCGCTGAGCAATGGTTTGATGTATCAGAGGCGGCATCTATTGAAGACACACACTCAGTGACAATGTCACTTAATCTAAATGATATTGAAAACAGAGCGATAGATTTGACACAAGAACGTGGATACCCAGAAGCGCTTGCCAAGGTGTCAGGTCAAGATCACGCTTAATAGCCTATAATTAGTCTATCATCATCGACTGCGTTTAATTTCTTCAATTCGGCTTACTGTAATAGGTAAGCCGAATCTTCATTTCAACATCTGCTTAGATACCGAACCTCATCTAAATGACATCTTCCTAGTTGATTATTCTCAGCTACATAGCATTTAGCACATAACACATCGCAAAAACTAATAGCCGAAAAACTGAGCCCATTGGCACCAAACATCTTGTAAGCCCAAGCGATCGCCCTTGCTGAACGATATCGCATGTCCAGGTTTTGCTTGCGCCAAGCGTGGTAAATCGATTCTGGCGACACATCCTATCTTCGGATAACCACCTATGGTCTGTCTATCATTAAGCAGCACGATAGGCTGTCCATCTTGTGGAATTTGAATCGCACCTAGGGCAATGCCTTCTGACAATAGCGAAATGTCAGGCGAGTCTACGGGCTCGCCACTGAGTCGATAACCCATCCGATTAGAGTTTTGGTCAACGTGATACTGCGCGTTATACAAAATCTCTCTTGCTGACTCGGAGAATAGCTCGCTTTGATAGCCTTCAATCACTCGTAGGTTCACGGGTAGATTGTAATCAGGCGTGTATCGGAAGGTAACACTCAACGCTTTAAATGGATGAGAGAGTTGGTGTTGGGTAAAAGCGATTTGTCGCCCTTGCTGGCATGGCTCGCCATCTTGCGTTAATCCACCAATCTTTTCACGAGTGACTGTAGAGCAGCTATCAAGAGTTGATGGAACATCGAAACCGCCCTTAATGGCTAAATACGCCCTTAGACCATTTTTAGGCAAACCAAATGAGAGAACTTGCCCCTTAAAAGCTTGAAAAGTGCTCCAGTTAGCCTGTGGTTTACCATCGAGTTTCGCTTGTAAATCACCCCCGCATAGTGCCATCTCGCAATCAAAATCGATTCTCAACGCACATTGCCCAAGCGTGATTTCCAACGCCGCTTGGTTGACTGGGTTGCCCAATAGATGGTTAGCCCAACTATAAGAGTAGTCATCAACCGGTCCACCTTGCGTTAATCCAAGATGAGCAACACCAAATCGCCCAAAGTCTTGAATCAAACTCAACGGGCCGGGCTTAATCACTGTCAGTGTTGGTTTAGTTTTTGTCTTAGCCATTTACGATGCCTCCACCCAACTCTACAAATTCTTTTTTTGAAATCGCTATGAAACGGACGGTATCACCAACATTAAGCAGAGACAGTGGTCTTTGCGTGATATCGGCGTTCTTCAACTTGCTATGATCGAACAACGGAAGTGGGCAATTGCCAATAATATTCCAACCGCCCGGTGAATCCGAAGGGTACACAGCTGTTTTCGTATCCGCGATGGCGATACTGCCTTTGGGCACAATTAAGCGGGGTGTGGAGTGACGGGGCAAGGCAAGCTCATTAACCACATCCGACATAAAGGCAAAGCCAGGCGTAAACCCAATCGCACTGACGCTGTATGTCTGTGAGGTGTGATGTTGAATTATCTGGTCGAGCGACAGGCCTTTGTTTTGATATCGGTCTAAATCGAGCGCCGTTTCTGGTGAGTAATAGGCAGGAAGCTCAATCGTATCGCGAGTTTTACTAACACTAGAAAAGGACGACAGAGCATGACTCAACAAATTATTGAGCTGTTCAATGAGCTGCTGTTCTGATATTTGATAAGGGAGGTAATCGACCAATATTGTTTGGTAAGCCGGTGTCACATTCATCAACACCGATGCTAAGTTTTGGCGAATGGCATCGGAAAAGTGAGCTATGTATTGCGCATATTCGGCGCTAGATTGATTATTTGAAGGCGATAGCGTCAAGGTCACCAAAACGCTGCATTCCGCGACTGGCGCTATATTGAATTCAATCTGATTCGTCGTCATTTCGTTTCCATACGTTTGTTATCTTGCCTTTTTTAGCTTACTTGGCGTGTCTCACTTCCGTGTCCAAGCCAATACAAGTCAATTAGATCTCACGAGCGATTAGACCATGCGTTATACCAATCACACGCTTCATACTAATTAAAAGCGTTGAGGTCTTGTCTGATTTTTCTAATTAATGCGATGGATTGAGGGTTATCACCATGAACACAGATAGTATCGGCTTCAATAGGCAGTCTTTCGCCCTCTAAAGTCGTAACCGAGCCATAGTTAATGATTTGCATAACTTGGTTATAGATATCGTCTTGATTGACGTAAACCGAGCCTTTTTGAGTACGTGGCGCTAATTGTCCGTTATTTAAATAAGCACGGTCGGCAAACGCTTCAAACAAGAGAGGCAAGTCATGGTCGTCAGCAATATCCAAATACTGTTGATTGTCTGATGAAGAGAGAATCATCAACGGGATGTTAAACTCAGCGACGGCTTGGGCTACCGCATTGAACACATCAATGTTTGCCATCATATCGTTATAAAGAGCGCCATGAGGTTTCACATAGCCAACAGTGGTATGGTGATAGCGGCAAAGGGCTTGTAATGCACCGACTTGATAACAAACCAGCTCACTGATTTCGTCCATGGTGTGTGGAATAGAACGGCGACCAAAACCAACGAGATCTTGATAACCGGGATGAGCACCAATTTGGGTGTGATAGTGCTGCGCCAGTTTTATCGTCTTGGACATAACGTGCGGATCAGACGCGTGGAAGCCACAAGCGATGTTTGCCATATCGACCCATTCCATGACCGACTCGTCATCGCCCATCTTCCAATTGCCGAAACTTTCTCCCATGTCGCAATTAAGCAAAATCTTCGTTGTCACGTGGTGCTAATCCTTTACGTTGAGGTAAGTAATGACGGTCTTATAAATACCATAAATAAACAGTGACCTAACTCAAACTTTCGACACCGTAGATTTACCAGTATGGCATTTCATATATAGTTGAACTATTGATTAAAGGATTAATATCTATCTGTATATTAGGTGAGCACATGATATCCCGCCAGGTTTGCTTAGGACTAGCATTAACGATACCTGTTTTTGTCTCTGCTCAAGAAAACTCTCTAGACCAGCTCATGTCGATGAGCCTTGAAGAGTTGTCTATGTTAGATGTCGAAATGGAAACGGCTTCGAAAGTGACACAAAAACTTACCGAGATTTGTGTCAACCAAGAGTCTGTATATGTGAGGATCTCTCATGAATTCTAAATGGCTTAAGCACCGCATTAAGCTCGGCTTATCTAAACTAGGCTTAGCGGCTTTAACGATGCTTATTGTGCCGTTGAACACCTCAGCTGCTAGCTTCAAACCTTATGAAGTGAAAGCGGTGTACCTTTTTAGAATTGCGAATTTTATACGTTGGAATGATGAAAGCTCAATGAACGCTGTGAACTTTTGTGTGATTGGCGATGAAAAGGTAAGCCAAGTGCTAACGTCAATTACCGAGGGGAAATCTATTCGTTCGCTCGCTATCCGAGTTCAACAGTCGATTACTTCTAAGTGTGATATTACGTATTTGTCTGACCGTAAAAATGACCAATTTCTTAGTCAAGAGCACTCGCCACATACTGTGACAATCAGTGATATCCCTAACTTTACGGACTTAGGTGGAATCATTGAACTCACGCACATCGATAATAAGCTCAAACCTAAGATCAATCTAGAGAACGCAAGGCGCGGTGACTACGTCATTGGCTCGAACCTGTTACGAATCGCTATAGTGGAGGGCCAATAATGTTGTCTTTCATTAATAACATATCGATTAAAAACAAGCTGATATTACCCATTATCATCTTCATCGCAGTCACTTTTGTAACGATCCAATCGGTAAATTACACTGTCACGTTTGAGAGAGAGAAAGAGAGTCTTATTCAGCGTGTTAAAGTGCTAGCACAAGGTGTTGCTTATAACTTGCAAGCCGCGATTTTATTTGAAGACAAGTCATCGGCTCAGGAAATATTGTCAGCTTTCGTCGCAGATAAAGATATTGTTAGAGTGAAGCTCTATGACATCAACGAACAGCTTTTTGCCAGCTATCAGGTGAGCAACACTCTGGTTCCAAGGCCAAACGCAGAAGAATTAGACGATATCGCCGATCATCAATTTGCCATCTCTGAGCATTTCATCTTCTTGCTCGTTCCAGTGACACTGGATGGCGCAGTGATCGCGAACTTGAGAGTAACAATATCGAAAGAGACGTTTAATTCGATCTTAACGAATATTTTCAAGGTTGCGGTCGTCTACCTGTTGTTTCTGGTGATGTTAGGCGGAGTAGTGGTCAAATTGGTGCAACGCTTGATTATCGAACCGATGTTTGACCTCAATGAGGCGATGCAAGCCTTTGTTGAGCGTCGTTCGAAGCAGCCTAAATTAGTCGTAACGAACCGCGATGAAATCGGCGATCTGGTTCGAGCTTTCAATACCATGTTAGAAAGGCTTCAACATCGCGATAACCAAATCAATTTTACGTTAGACAAGTTACAAGAAGAAAAATCATTCGCAAATGAGGTCATTGAAACCGTTCAGCACTCTTTGTTGGTGGTGGATGAAAAAGGGCTCATTCTTCATGCGAACGCAGCTACTCGGGATATTTTTAAATGCTCGGAAGCCTTTCTTGAGAATTTGTTGATCCAAGAGTTGATCGCGACCAAGCAAACGGGTTACTTACAAGATGTTATTGATGCCAATATTGAACTTAATGACGAATTGCTGGAAACCACCGATCTCTTTCAATCAAAACGCTGGCTCCGTGTGAGCAGTCGTTCTTTGACAAAACATTGTCGTATTCTTTATGCAATCCAAGATGTCACCGACATAGAAACGGCCATGAGTCGCCAACGTATTGCTGCGGGTGTTTTCGAAAACAGTAAAGACGGCTTGATCGTGCTCAACTCATCCAATGTGATAACCATGGTTAACCCGGCGATCACACAACTTCTCGGTTATCACTCTGATCTGCTGGTGGGCAAAACACCATTTGAAGTATTTTCGTGGCAGCAATTTTCATCATTGATGCCGACAATTCGCAGTTCGTTAGACAACTATGGTCAATGGCAAGGCGAAGTGTGGGAGAAAAGCGCGTCCGGCACGTTAGTTCCAATGTTTGTCAAAGTGAATCGAATTGCCTCAGACAACGAGAAAGACGAGTTTGATATGGTATTAACGCTGTCTGATTTATCCAACGTTAAAGAGATGGAAAGACTCGAACACTTGGCTCATCACGATGCATTAACCGGGTTAGCGAATAGAGCGCAGCTGTATAAGGTTATGGATGATGTTGTCACGTCGAGCCACTATTCAAATCAGCATTTTGCGGTTATTTACTTGGATTTGGATGGCTTCAAAGAAGTGAATGACAACTATGGTCACGATGCGGGTGACGAAATCCTTAAAGAAGTGTCAAACCGGTTATTATCTCAGGTAAGAGCGGGGGATTTGGTTGCACGTTTGTCGGGTGATGAATTTGTTCTTATTATTAAACAGACAAACAAAGTCTTATTAGCGAAGTTAGCCGAGCGATTGTTGGATCTGATCGGGCAAGAAGTGAATTATAAACAGCGTTCACTTCATGTTGGGGCGAGCTTAGGTATCAATTTAGTTGATGGCTCAGAGCGTGATATTGACGTGATTCTAAAGGTTGCTGATGAGGCTATGTACCAAGCGAAACGCAAAGGAAAAGGTCAGTTTGTGTTCGCTCGTGAGGGTAAATAGGCACCGGTGTTTGTGAGCTCACCCTAAGTTGTTGTATCATAAGTGATAGGTTGAATATTTTTAATTAAAAGGTCTGCTAAGCATGAATGTTTTAGTTACAGGTGGCATGGGTTACATTGGTAGCCATACAAGTATCCAGATGATCAACGCAGGTATGACACCTGTACTTTTTGATAGCTTGTACAACAGCAAACCAAGCGTTCTAGAGCGCATCGAAAAAGTCTCGGGCGTTCGTCCCAACTTCATTGAAGGTGACGTTCGTGATAAAGCGCTTTTGACTGAAACTATGAAGCAACACAACATCGAAGCGGTTATCCATTTTGCTGGTCTGAAAGCCGTCGGAGAGTCTGTGGAAAAGCCTCTTGAATACTACGACAACAACGTAAACGGCACTTTAGTTCTTGTTGATGCAATGCGTGATGCGGGTGTAAAAACCTTGGTATTTAGCTCTTCAGCAACGGTATACGGTGATCCTGCAAGTGTGCCAATTACTGAAGACTTCCCAACAAGCGCTACCAACCCATATGGTCGTAGTAAACTAATGGTTGAAGAGTGTTTAACCGATTTCCAAAAAGCCAATCCTGATTGGAGCATTACACTGCTGCGTTACTTTAACCCTGTAGGTTCACATCCAAGTGGTGAGCTAGGTGAAGACCCGCAAGGTATCCCAAATAACCTAATGCCATTTGTCTCTCAAGTAGCAGTGGGCCGCCGTGAATTCCTATCTGTATTTGGTAGCGATTATCCAACAAAAGACGGGACTGGCGTTCGCGATTACATCCACGTAATGGATCTGTCTGATGGCCACATCGCAGCGCTTGAGAAAGTAGGGTGCAAAGACGGTCTTCATATCTACAACCTTGGTACGGGTAACGGTTCAAGTGTGTTAGACATGGTTAAAGCATTCGAACAAGCAAGCGGTAAAGAGATCCCTTACAAGCTAGTTGAACGCCGTCCTGGTGACATCGCAGAGTGTTGGGCAGATCCAGCTAAAGCTCAGAAAGAACTGGGCTGGAATGCAAGCCGCACATTGGCTGAAATGACCGAAGATACATGGCGCTGGCAGTCAACAAACCCGAATGGATTCCCTGGTTAACCTAGTGGTTTCGTGAATGATTCAAAAATTAAAAGATGCTTTCGGGCATCTTTTTTGATCTTAATCGAATAAAAAGTAAATTAGTGGTTAAAAAGTATCATTCTGTATCCGCTGTGTTATTATGCTCGCGAATTATATGTTTAATGTTAATTTTCTTTGGAGTTAATCATGGAACTAGGCCTAATCATCACTTTCATCGTTGCTGCTGCAGTAATGGTTAAAAAAGAGATGGCAGAGAAGTAATTTCACTTATTACCTTTTTTATACAATTTTTTAGTGAAATAAATTAAAAGCCAGCAATTAAGCTGGCTTTTTAGTTTCTGCTGTATCAGATTCTGTCGTTAAGTTTTCTAACGAGTTAGAATTCGTATTTAGCTGAAATACCGTAGTTTCTTTCCGCTTGAGTGTTCTCTTTGTAAAGTTCATCATCACCGCGAATATCATTCCAACGGTAGTACTCTTCGTTAGTTAAGTTGAACACACCACCACGAATCGTCAGATCCTTCATTGGTTTGTAGTAAGCTGTTAAATCAACAACTGTTGCGCTTGGAAGCTCAGCCTGGCCTGCGTTACCGCCACTTTCGTCATCGAAGTTGATGTCTGAACCAGATTTGTCAGCTGTGTAGTTTAACTTAACGCTAGTACCCCAATTTTGGTTTGGCGCATCATAGTTAAGACCTAACACCGCATTCCAAGGGTTAACACTATTTAGTGCATTTCCGTTTCCGTCCTCACCCTCTGTGTATGAAGCTACGAAGTGAGTTGAAATACCCTTAGGCGCACCAACCAAGACATCCCAAAGTAACGTGTTCGAGAATTCAATCCCCTTTATCGTTGCCGAATCCAAGTTAACGTTAGAATAGTGCGTTGTTCCACCAACCTTTTTCGTAACCACTGTCTCGATAAAGTCATCGTAGTCACTGTAGTAGGCCGCGATTTCAGATGATGAAGCTTGAGTGTTGTGACGATAGCCTAGCTCGTATGAAATACTGGTTTCTGATTTAAGATCTGGATTTGGATCATTTACGTACCCATGTCCAGGGTTATCATATGTATAGTAAAGTTCATCAAAAGAAGGGGCTCTAAAGCCTTGGCTAATTTGGCCAAAAATAGTGCCTGTATCTGTAAGTTTGTATGTTGAACCTAAACGACCAGTTACCGCAGAATCTGAGAAATCACTCAACGTCTCAGTGGTGTTGTTACCAGGATCAGTTGAGAAATAGTCAAAGCGTACACCAGGGGTAACAATAAGTTTGTCATTCACTAAGCTAATTTCGTCTTGAATAAACAAGCCAAATTTTTGCTCCTTAGCATCTGGAGTATATACATAAAGTTGGTTATCAGTAGCAGGATCAGAGTTATACTCCATATTGGTGTTGCTGATGTCA
Organism: Vibrio sp. 10N.261.52.C11; assembly: GCF_041471405.1. Lineage (NCBI taxonomy): Bacteria > Pseudomonadati > Pseudomonadota > Gammaproteobacteria > Vibrionales > Vibrionaceae > Vibrio > Vibrio sp. 10N.261.52.C11. Next base: position 78,630 of record NZ_JBFROI010000033.1, on the reverse strand, counting down.
CTATGTGTATAAGTTGCACCATACACTAGGTAATGGTTGTTAATTTCTTTATCTAGCTGAGTCTCGATTTCAAGCTTATCTTCAGTGTACTCGTAGTCTTTTGTTTGTAAGTTGTCGTTGTTAGCTGGTACCCAAGGTGGCATACCTGGGCCTGCAGGTTTAAAGCGCTTAGTTACACCATTCTCTTCTTTAGAAATGTACGATACTTTACTCGTTACAGTATCGGCAATTGTGCCATCAGCGAACCAAATGTGCTTAATAGCGAATCGATTTTGCGTTGTGTCATCAGCACCTGTATAGCTATCGTAGCTTGAGTGGTAGATGTCAGAGTCTGAAGTATCTTTGATTAGCTCAGCTAAAAACTCGATACGATGACTTTCGTTTAACTGATATTGCAACTTAACCAAAAGATTATCTGCTGAAGTATCTTGACCTTCTACAGCGTAGTTCTCTAAGTCGTTAGGGTTACGGAAGTTTTGCAACTCTTCACCATCTCGACGAGTGTAGGCTACCAATGTTTCTAGGTCATCGAATCGATTAGCTAATGCAACGTGCTCACTGAAAGAGTTATCTTCTGAAGAGTAAGACAGTTTCGCTTGACCGCCAAAGTCTTCTCCATCTTTTAAGAAATCAGAAGGGTCTTTAGTTTCAAAGGCGACAACACCACCAATAGCGTCGCTTCCGTGTAAACTTGAAGCCGCACCTTTGATAATTTCGACACTTTTCAGCATATCGGGATCGATTGAAATACCGCTAGAGTTAATAAATGCGTAAGGGCCACCATCAAATGAACCTGGTTGCGATGAGCCATCCACTAAAATCTTTACGCGCTTACCTTCCATGCCACGAATGTTGATGGTTTGTGCACCTTGTCGAGAGCTCGAGTTCATCGTTACACCTGGAGTGTATTCGAAGATTTCGTTAACATTTTTTGCCATGTTCTCTTCGATTTGCTCATCGGAGATGACTGCAACAGAAGCCGCTGTATTGATAAGTGTTTGATTCGTGCGCGTCGAGGATACAACAACCTCATCAAATAGGGCATAATCTTCAGCAAAGGCTGACGTTGATGAAAGCGCTAAAACGATTGAAGCAGAGAGTAGGGATTGCTTATACATCTGATAGTTACCTTAGTTCCATAGTATTATCTTGATTTGCGAAGATGATATTGGATCTAAATGATAATTACTATTATTTGCATTTAATTAATTTTCAACTTTATCAACTAATTCATAATTAATGCTCTTAATCACTTGTATTAAAAAGACTTATTCAGTTCCATTCATTTTGTGAATGCTTCTGTTTTTGTGATGTAAATCTCAATTTATAGTAGGAAAGCTATGCATAGCCCAATAACACTTGAAGCATTACACATACTAGATGCTATCGATCGTCGTGGAAGTTTCGCCGCAGCAGCGAATGAAATGGACCGAGCGCCATCATCATTGAGTTACCAAATTCAGAAGTTGGAGCAAGATCTAGACATCATGATTTTTGATCGGTCTGGGCATCGTGCAAATTTCACGGAAGCGGGGCAGTTAATACTAGAACAAGGCAGGATAATTCTTGGTGCGACTGAACAACTCGTTAACGATGCGAGTATTCTTGCTAATGGTTGGGAGCTAGATCTAACTATCGCCTTTGATGGTATTATTCCGATTAGTAATTTTTTCTCACTGGTTGATGAACTAGGTAAAATCAGTAAAACACGCGTTCGTTTACAAGAAGAAATCTTAGCTGGATGTTGGGAATCTCTGGCCGATGGCCGAGCTGACTTACTTGTGTGCCCAAAGCTTGATACGATTCCAAACGACATTAAAAGTGACGTAATAGGTAAAATAGAAATGGTTTGGGTGGCAGCATCAAACCATTATGTTCACAAACGTTCTGGTGAGTTCGACCAGAAGGCCAGAGAAAGTTACAGGGTTATTGTAATTGCCGATACAGCACGCGATCAACCCGCACTAAGTATTAATATATTAGAAAAACAACCACGCTTAACCGTAACGAGTTTCCCAGCAAAAGTAGAAGCTCTAACAACAGGGTTAGGCATAGGCACTTTACCGAGTGTTATCGCGGAACCACTGATTGAATCTGGTGTGCTTCAGCGAATTGTAGGAACGGAACCCCAAGCTATTGATATCGTCATGGCTTGGCGACGCAATAAAATGGGCGACGCCAAATCATGGTGTATTCAGCACCTTAAAAAGACATGGTCACTCAAGTAACGGCAACACCATATCCGCAGTACCGTCTTCAAAACTAATATCTAGCTCAAACCCCAACTTTTGAGCTAGTGTTAGCATGCCTCTGTTCGTTGGCATCGTCATCCCAGACATTTGCTTGGTCTGCTTTGCTCGGCAGTAGTCGATAACCTTAGTCAGAAGAATTCGACCTAATCCGACACCTTTCAGATCAGACCTAATTAATATCGCAAACTCTGCATCTGTGTTTTCTGGGTTAATTAGCGCTCTTGATACACCGATAATAGCCGGAACACCTTGTTCTTTGCGAACAACCACAAAAGCAATTTCTCTGTCGAAATCAATCTGAGTAAAATTAGCCAATGCCTCATGATTGAATTCACCCACATCACTAAAAAAACGCTTATAAAGATCTTCTTTCGATACTCTATTAATGAAGTCTGCGTGAAGTGGTTCATCTTCAGGGAGAATAGGGCGTAACAGCACCTCTGTGCCATCCTTGAGTTGAATGTTTTCTTCGAGCTCTACAGGATAAGGACGTATTGCCAACCGTTCTTGAGGATCACCTTCATAAGCTTTCAAGATAATATCTGCGTCTAATATTGTGAACTTGTCTCCATTGGCTAGTACTGGATGGATATCCAAATCATGTATTTCAGGGCAATCAACCACCATTTGAGATATACGAACCAGCAGTTCTGAGAGTCCCTCTATATCAATCGGATTAGGAAGCTTTTGCAGACGAATTTTGCCACTTTTTATTGCTCGAATGATTAGGTAACGAGCCAGTGTCATATTAAGTGGTGGAAATGCAGCTGCCGCATCAATCGATTCATCCCACTCTGAACCTCCTTGACCAAGTAAAATAATAGGACCAAAAGTCTCATCGGTCGTGACCTTTACACGTAGTTCTTGCCCGCCCGCGAGTTTCGCCATTCCTTGAATTAACAAGCCGTGGATGTTTGCTGTAGGGAAGGATAATTGAGAACGATCGAGAATTGCCTGAGCCGCATTGGCAACTTCACTGCTGTTTCGCAAATTGAGCATCACGCCTTGTACGTCTGACTTATGTGCAATATCCGGCGAACGTAATTTTACTGCGACGGGATAACCGATCGTTTCAGCGATGTGTACCGCTTCACTTGGGTCAGAAGCGATCCAAGTTGGTAACACATCGAGGTTGAAGCTCTTGAAAAACTGACTGTTTTGGTGAGTATCAAGGCTAACTGTATCTTTATCCAGTAGTTTTCTTTCTATCCAACCTTTCGCATCTGCTAGATCTTCAATGTGTACTTTTTCTGCAGTGGTCGGCGTTTCCATTAACTGACGTTGGTTACGTCTGTACTCGACTAAGTGCATGAATGCGACCACAGAGCTTTCAGGGGTCCGATAAGTTGGGAAACCCGCTTCGGTAAACAGCTTTCGTGCGGGCCTTGCTGTTAGCTCACCAGACCAATTCGTCAGGATGTTAAAGCGCTTGTGGCGAGGGTGCTTCTTAATCGCTTCAATAATTCGTTCTGCCGTTTTAGCGGAATGTGCGACCGCTGAAGGGCTGTGCATGATAAGAATCGCGTCTGCTTCATCGCCATCGAGTAAGATGTTTATAGTGTCGATATAACGTTGATCACCAGCGTCGCCGACAATATCGATAGGATTGCTATGAGACCAACTCGATGGTAAAACCTTGTTCAACTTATCAAGTGTCTCTTCTGAAAACTCTGCGAGCTTACCACCGCGGTCAAATAGGGTGTCCACAGCCATAATCGCAGGGCCGCCACCATTAGTAACAATAGCCAAGCGCTCGCCTCGCAATGGTACTGAATGAGTCAGTGTTTCTACCGCAGCAAACAGTTCATGTAAGTTCTTAACTCGTAGCATGCCGCTGCGTCGGATTGCGGAATCATAAATAATATCTAATGTGTCGGCACCGCCAGTGTGAGCCATTGCTGCGGCTCTGCCTTTCGCCGTTCGACCGCCTTTCAACACCAAAATTCGTCGGTTACGCGAAGCCGCACGCGCTGCAGAAATAAAGCGCCTCGCATCAGTAATGCTGTCTACATAAAGCAATATCGCTTCGGTGTGAGAGTCGGTACTGAGATAATCCAATAACTCCGAGAATTCGATATCGCTACCATTGCCTATAGAGATAAACGCCGAAAAACCGATCTCTTTGTCATTAGCCCAATCGAGAATAGTGGTACACACAGCTGCCGACTGAGAAACAAAGGCGATCTTACCGGGTAATGCTGTCACTGGAGAGAATGAGGCGTTCAAATTTAACCAAGGAACAATCACCCCCAAACTATTGGAACCCAACACTCGAATGTTGTGCTTTTTGGCAATCGCTAGGCATCGTTCATCATACGTCTCACCATTATCGCTTTCTTGCTGCATGTCTGAAGAAAGCACAATGACAGAGGCTATACCTTTCTCAGCCAGTTCTTCAAAAATAGCGACATTACGGGTCGCATTGGTACACAAGATTGCGAGGTCAGGAACAATCGGTAACGACAAAATGTTCTTGTAAGAAAGCACACCGGCCACTGAATCATATTTCGGCGTAACCGGCATCACCGCACCTTTAAAATCCCCATGCAACAAATTGTTCATAACAATATATCCTGCGCGTGTTTCTCGTTGAGAAGCACCAACAACAGCGATTGAACGGGGTTTAAGTAGGGGATCAAGATGATTCATAGACATATCCTAGCAATGCACGTAAGTTCATCGTAACTTACTTTGCACTCACAGGTTGATGGCAAATTCACCGAATTCAGATGAATAAGCAAACACTGCATAAAGTTTGTGAAATAGGTCACCCACTAATGGTGTATAATCCCAAAGTTAACTTGATTCTAAACCGACGTATCGGCATGATTTATAGTAATTATTATTAAGGATATAGAGCTTTCCATGAAAAAATTTGCAATTGTGACTTTGCCACTGCTCTTGGCTGCGTGTGTATCTGACGACTACGTTACCAATGTCACCTCAGATAGTTATCAAGAAGAGTACAAAACGGCAAAAGTTGAAGCTCCAGTTGTATCTCAATCTGAGCAAACAAGCGTTGTTGAAGAAAATGTTGTCAACGTTATCAGAACCGAACCTGTTGAACAGAAAGTCGCTCAAACGACTCAAGCTAAGCCAGTTGCAGTAGTGACAGGCCCAACCAAGAAACAACAAGACATGAACCAACGTTTTGGTTACACAGTTCAAGTTGTTGCTGTTGGCAGCCAAAGTAAAGTCGATTCTTTCGTGAAAATGCTACCTACGACTTCTCAACCAGTTTGGGAAAACTACAAAATGGTTAACGGCACTAAGTGGTTCACGGTACTTTATGGTGACTACGCAACACGCTTAGAAGCTAAAAAGGCAATCTCAACACTGCCGAACACTTTCCAAAACTTGAAGCCGTTCGTTAAGAGCATTGATGACATCAAGAACTCTGAATACCCAACGCTTAACAAGTTGAACTAAGTTTTGATTCATAAAGAAGGGGCAAATGCTCCTTCTTTTGTTTTAAGACTCGCTGTTTTGTTTAATAGTTAATCGCTCGATCTTTCGAACGCAATTTTAACAATCAAAACACTGTACCTATCTCGACTTTTGTTTATCATTGAAGTCAGTACTCCTAGTTTCAAGGACCGAATTTACCCATGAACACCACAAACATCCTTCTACTTTGCGGCGGTGGATCTTCAGAGCATGAAGTATCTTTAGTTTCAGCCAATTACCTTTTTGAACAACTTAATAGCGTTGCAGATTTTAACGTTGTAAGAGTTGAAATTAAGAACGAAGGCTGGTGTCTTGATTCAGGTGAATTGGTTTATCTTGATATTAACGACCAAACCTTACGCGGTGACAATTTAGCATCTAAAGTCGATTTCATTGTGCCGTGCATACACGGTTTCCCAGGTGAAACAGGTGACATTCAATCACTGTTTGAAATGGCTAAAATTCCGTACTTAGGCTGTGGCTCTGAAGCGAGCAACAACAGCTTTAACAAAATCACGTCAAAGCTTTGGTACGACGCACTTGGTATTCCAAACACGCCGTACCTGTTCTTATCAGACAACAATGATCAAGCTCACTCACAAGCAACTCAAGCATTTGAAAAGTGGGGTAAAGTGTTTGTGAAAGCGGCTCGTCAAGGTTCTTCTGTAGGTTGTTACCAAGTTAACCAAGTAGAAGATTTAAGCGAGGCTATCAACAAGGCGTTCACTTTCTCGGACCAAGTATTGGTTGAGAAATCAGTGGTGCCTAGAGAGCTAGAAATTGCTGCTTATGAAATCGATGGCGAGCTACACATCAGCAAGCCGGGTGAGGTGATTGCACCGAATGGCGCATTTTACTCTTACGAAGAGAAGTACAGTGCAGACAGCCACTCGATCACTGAAGTTGAAGCAAGTAATTTAACTGACGAACAGCGTGAATTGATTGCAGACAGCGCACGAAAAGTCTTCACCCAGATGAAGCTTCGTCACTTGTCTCGTATCGACTTCTTTTTAACGCAAGACAACGAGATCTACCTGAACGAAGTCAACACCTTCCCAGGTATGACGCCAATCTCCATGTTCCCTAAAATGGTTGAACATGACGGCCACAAATTCAGCCAGTTCTTAGAAAACTGCGTGAGAACAAGCCTTTCTTAGGTTTCTAACTCGTTTTCGTTCACTTAGAGCTGAACCAACAAGTGCCTTGAGCTTTCGCCAAGGCGCTTTTTGTTTTTAACGCTAACCGTTTTTACAAATATCGTTTTAACCATAACTTATATCAAAATAGTAATATCCAAGTAATCTGCGACCCGTCATTGCCAAGGTATTAACGCCTTAAACTTCATCTTCTCACTATCAGCCGTTCCCGTGAAACCGACATATTGAGCTGGCATTGCCGGGCTAAGCCAACGACCAAAGTCCTGAATCTCTCTCACCTTAAGACCTTGTTTCGACAACTCTTGTGCAGCACCAACACGAATCGAATTTCCAGAGAAATGGTGATTTTCTGGCAGTTGAAGTAAGTCGCTAGCTCTTCTCAATATCCTATAGATGGACGAATCATCTAAAGGCTGCAAACCAATATTCTCATGCTTGTCTATCGCACGAAATACTGGCAAGTCATCTTGTATACCAGTAAACGAAAGCCAACGTTGAAGTGCAACACTGGCTATTTGTGACAACTGATAAGCCGAATCTTTGACTGTTACTTGGTAATGATCTTCAACGTACTCAACATCACTCATCGATAACAACTTAAGCTCTGAGCGCTTTAAAGCACACTCGAACATCACGTTATAAATAGCAATGTCTCTGATCTCTTTCAGGTTTGCTTTCTCATGGGAGAGTAACGTATTCAAATCAGTGAGATGCACAGATGTCATAGCATTGGTTTGTTTAGCGTCACCGGCCATTTGAGATTGTAAGTGGAGTAGGGTAAAGCGAACTTGCCTGTGCTTGATCGGGTTAGCAAAGCTCAACACAGTATGTAACATGCTAAGCGTTGCAGTGTAACGTTTTAGCGATGCGTATTTTCTATCGTTAGACTCCGTTTCAAGAAAACGACGAACAGCGGTTATAGATGCGGGAAGTGTGTTAATACGATGTTTGGTACAGAACGCATGATAGCGATTCCAATCACTGTAAATGCCCAACAGTGAATTGCGAGAGTATTGAAATCCTGTCAACTCATCTATAATTTCTATTGTCGCGTTGCTGTTTAATTTTTCAACAAATGAATTAATTATCACAGAGTCAGTTAAAATAGGGACTTTTTTTCTCAAATTACCATACCTCGACAGGTGTTTTTACCATATTATGCTTGATATCATTATTAGTATACTTATGATTAATGCAGTGAAAACAGAAAGATGATTAATAGATATGGCTAATTCAATTTACCGAAGCGTCCATCTTCAATCGATAGATGCTAACAACACAGTTTGGCGTGCTAAGTTAAAAAACAACGTTATTCAGGGCAACCTAGCTGCCGTGAAAAAGAGTATTGATTGGTGGATTGATACCGCATCTATTATTGATCCAAAAGAATTCATGTCATTAAATAAGTCGAGAGGAACTGGTGGCTCGACTGAAAACTTCAACGGCTACCAAATCAAGAATGACACCGGTGAGCCTAATGCGTGGTATTGCATGTTTAACGGTCGCTTAATCAAAGGCGGCAAGGTTGCAATCCAACGCCATATAGAAGCTTACTTACTCGCAAAACAAAAAGCAGAGCAACAAAAGAAGTAAATTATGAGCCTAGTATATTCAACAGAAACAGGTCGCATTAAGCCTGAAGAAGAGAAAGTCCAACGTCCTAAAGGCGATGGTATCGTTCGAATCCAAAAAGAAACCAAAGGCCGTAAAGGCAAAGGCGTTTCTGTCGTAACTGGCTTAGACCTAGATGACGCACCATTAAAACTAATGGCAGCAGAACTCAAGAAAGTTTGCGGCTGCGGTGGCTCAGTAAAAGATGGCAACATCGAAATTCAAGGTGACGCGCGCGACAAGATCAAAGCGCACCTTGAAAAGAAAGGCTACAAAGTTAAATTTGCTGGCGGTTAATCTCTAACTAATACCAGGGTTAAAATCGAAGATTATTATCACTGGTTATTAGGTATTTTATGGTAAATAGCCAGTTTGGTTAAATACACAGTATAAATTAGAGAATATCGGCACAATACAAAGGCAGGGCATCACACAAAGATACCTGCCTTATAAATACCAAACACCATTTAACATAACGTACATAATACGCAGTTAATAATACGTGTAGTTAATTCTAAAGGTAGTATTCTCATCTTTTGTCCTTAAAATCCTTGTTCCAACTGACTCTCACGCTTCTTGCGCCGTTCAGAGTTTTCTTATCGCATTTGAAATCTAATAATTATATGTACGGCCAGCGTCTACACAATTCAATCTTCATTCAGCAAATCTAATTGACGAGAAACTTTGTCCATCTGATTTAACTTATCTTGCCACTTCTCTGTTTGCACTAACGAACCGCCGCGTTGTGTGTGATTCTTGTGAGCATTGCTGTTGTTTCTTTTTCAGATTTCACACACGCGACCAATGTTTTTTATCAACTGCACATTCTGAGCTTTCGTTCAAATCCATCAGCTAATAAAGTTCGTCTGTCTTACGTAGATTCGCACACACATTTTTCAAACCTTCTTAACGATTCTCTCTAGAGTTAGTACTTTGTGTTCAGTTTGCATAGATTCATTACACTTATTGCTGGTACACAACACCGATACTTGGGAGATCCATAATCACGGTTTGCCCTGAAATTACGTTCAATTGGACTTAGGTAGCTTTGGTAATAAACCTAAGAGTTACTTTAAACCCATTGCGCTTAGTTTTTCTTTACTTGTTTTCTCTAACTGATATGCCTGCTTTGAAGTCGCAATGGTGTTACCGCCTGAGATTAGAAAGCTTATAATGTTTATCGACACATGTAATCAATAAGTAAAGTGACACTGTAGCTAGCTGTACAGGTAAAGCTTGGTCCTATGGAACACAAAATAAAGAACCCAAATAATAACTGTATATTTACACAGTTAAATTATTATCCCCTTAAAAACGTTACCTTTCGTATAAATACCGAACAAAAACAACGCTATTTAGGCATATATCTGTCGCTGGGCGCGTATTTTTGCCTAGCAATCACGCTAGTGTCGTTGATCTCTTTTAATACGCTCATGGATAAGAACTACATCATCACACCTGACAGATAGCCTACGCGCGTAAATACGGACAGAGACCACGATGGTGGCACCGTAGGCTCATTACATAAGTCAGAAGATGGAATTAAGTTACAGCGTGACTTTGAACAAACCTATAGCTTACCCTTCTGTGAAATTGAGTACGTTAAGAGATCGACCCAAAATAAAGGGCTCGATCTCTCAACGTTCGATTCGGTCACCATCAATATAGAATATGAAGGTCAAGAGGAGCCAAGGTTTCGATTCTACATACGTAACCACGACGACAACTACTGCGCTCAAAGCGACCCTATTTCTAACAAGTTCTATCGCTTAGACTTATCATTCCCCAATAGAAAACACATCGATTTAGCATTCTCAAATTGATACGCGCCGCATTTCTACACAACACCTTACGCCTCGTAAGCTTTTTAAATACTTATTCTGTAAAGCACATATGTGGCAACGAAGCTTGCTCTAAGCGGTGGTAAGCCATTCGCGATATCGGTTTTGAACATTACCGCTGTGGATTGTTTCACTCTGTTCTTAGATAAAATCCTCATTTGTCTGCTTCTGATCATTCATGGATTCTCATCCGTTCAAAATACAAGTCACAACGTCACTAGCCGTAAAAACACTATATATTTAGCCATTTAGACATGGTGACACAAATACTGACACCTAAAGTGGCGATTGTTTTACTTTCAGATCTTGCTGTAATTTAATTACAACTCAAAACCGAGGAATGCCTGAAAAGTGGATTACTCCGACATAACTTGCTGAATATACGGTATTTAATGGTTTTGGGTAGATCGGAATTTAGGGTAACTAAAGAGTTCGGATGTACGAGATAATATACTAGAGGGTAACATATTTAGTTATAGTGCACTAAGGTAATAAAAAAGAAGGGCTGATGCCCTACTCTTCTTTATTACTCATTTCTTCACGAATTTGCTCAGCAACGATTTTGATAGCTTGTGCTGTGCTGATGCCCTGAGTCATCATTTCTTGAATTCGTTCAACAGCTTTCTGTTGTTCTTCGTGAGAAAGGGTTGGTAAGTCGTTTAGCATGCTCTGCTCCTTTATTTAGGAGCAGAACTATATAAGGACTGTTAGTAACTAGCAAGGAAATTGATGGATGCACCCATTGCATTTTCATTCGTGTAGTTAGCACTTAGATCTAGCTGAAACAAGTTCAATGGCGAGATACCAACACCAGCTGTCACTGTTCCTTCTGAATCAGAGTAAGCCAGGTTCTTGTAATACCCTCCCCTTAGCTTAAGCTGACGTAACAGGTCGACTTCAGTACCAACACGAATCATCTGTTCGTTGTCTTCGAACGAAGTAAACTTCTCTGCTTCATTCAAATCATAATCAACACTCAACGTAAAGTAATCAGAAACGATCCCCGCACCAACAGTGTAGACAGGCCCCAGGTTATAAGAATGACTCGATGTTACTGTTCTTGTAGCCCCTGTGCTGCTTGTTAGCTGTTGGCTAACGGATTTAGTTTCAATCTCACGGTCTATAATATTCGTTGCAGAAAAACCCACTCTAAATGGGCCGTAAAACCAAAGCGCACCTGCATCAATATTAAATGTAGTTTCCGCGGTGTCGTTTTCTCGAACATCACTTAGATCGTAGTTTTGTGCCGAGGCAATGTAGTTATACGTATAGATTCTTTGGAGTTTTGGAGAAATACCAAACGACAAATGTTGTCCCATGAACGTTTGATATTTTGCTAATGATATACCAGCTTCCATAATGCCAATAGAAACAGCTTTAACAGCAGTTAACTCAGCATTAACCAAGTCACTATTAGTAGCGTCACTAGATGTATCAGGGGTTACAAATGATTCAGTGTATGCTTTTGCAAATACGTTTGCTGCAATATACTGATTTGGTAGAGCGAATGCTACAACACCACCTAAATCAACATTCAGGCTATCACCATTAAGAGCATCTAGATCAGAACCAGCCACAGTACCTGACTCAATGCTGTCAACTAAATTATCGATATCATCAACTAAGTTATTAGGGTCATTATAATTACCGCCAAAACTTGGCGTGATCATTCCCATGTCATCATTACGACGATAAATCGCAACAAGTGCTGGGTTATAGAATGGAGCAGTTAGGAAGTTTGCTGAAACAACACCAACACCACCCATCGCATCACCACGCGCTTCAATGGCGTAGTTTGCTGCTGAAAGAGGAAGACTGGCGAATGCAATTGATGCTGCGAGTAGTTTTGTGGTTTTTTTCATGCCGTTTATCTTTGTTAGATCCCTTACATAGTTAACGGCTCAATTCTAAATTACTTTAACTCTTCTTCGCTAGAAATATCATAAGTTTTACTGATAGTTTGTGCTTGTTCTATCGCTATGTCACCTTGCCAGCGTGAATGCACCATTGAAACCGCCAAAACGTAGCGATCATTGGGAAGTTCTTCGCCAGTTAGGTTCATTGGATAATCAGATTCATAGCTCTTGCCCCACACCTGCTCATAGTGTTCATCGATGTAATCGTACAAACCAATTTCGAGCTTAGGAAGCGGACAATAAGGGTTCAGCAGTTCTTTTTTATCGATGCGCCACGTGTCTTTTGATGCCCAACGAACTTGCTGACGAAAAGCAACGTCACCAAGAATAATCCAAGTACTCCATGAATTACCGCCATCGCCTTTCACACTTAAACGATACAGGCCTGACTCAAGTTGAGATGCTAAATTGTAACGCTTGCGGTATAGGCTCACCGATGCGTTGTTTACGACTTCACTGTCTTTGGTTAGCTCACTGTCCGATGAAACAATCTTATCGACCCATTTCTCGAAGGTAATATCTTGAATGTTGTTTTCGGATTCAACATCAATCGATACGCGAAAAGTATCTCGGCCAGGGCTTTGAATGATGTGTCTTTTAACGACGACTGAACTGATCCAATCTGGGAGTGTTTTTCTGGTGAGGGTTTTACCACAATCTTTGTTCAATGCTTGATCGAACAGCTCATTGAGGTGATCTTCTCGTGATTGAGAAGAGTTGATTTGCCAAACTTCCACTAGTGAATCAAACATCTGAGGTAAGTCATTATCCAACAGGTGTTTATGAACTTGAGTTAGAGTATCGCTACTCTTAAACCAATCTGCAGCTTGCGCGGTATTCACCACGCAAGACAACATTAATAGTGGAAGTAAGGCTTTTTTCATTACGCTTTCATCTTGTAACCAACGCCACGCAGCGTTTCGATTTCTAGACCCGGCAGTTTCTGTCTTAGTTGCAGAACGTGCGTGTCTACGGTACGTGTTGTTGGGAAATGGTTGTAACCCCATACATGGTCAAGCAGCTCATCACGAGTGAATACACGGCCAAGGTTGCTTGCCAAAAATAGCAGTAGGTCGAACTCAGTACGCGTTAACGTGACTTCCAGTTCATTGAAAAACACTTCACGTGTCGCTTTATCGATAACCAGATTTTGAGCCATCACTTTTGATGCGTCTTGATCTTCAGAATCAGGCAGGCGTAACTGCGCGCGAATTCGAGCAAACAATTCAGCTTCAGCGAAAGGCTTAGTTAGATAGTCGTTTGCACCTGAGTCTAGGCCCGCAACTTTGTCTTTTACTGTGACGAGAGCCGTTAGCAAAATAACTGGGATGTCTTTCTTTTTCTTCCAACCTGGAAGTGAATCTACTGAGTCACCATCAGGAAGTTGACGGTCTAGAATCACTAGGTCCGCTTGTTCCCAGTAGCCTTCAACTTCAGAGATCAGTTCTGCATGCAAACATTCATATCCAGCTTGCTCAAGGCTAACTAATAAACCGTCAGCTAAATTTTTATCATCTTCAACGAGAAGCAATGTCTGTTTCACAAGGTATCTCCAAAATAAATGTTGTTGGGGGGCCGATAAGCGTCATGTGACCGCCCATTTTTCCGACCATAGATTCCACTATCGTCAGACCTAAACCGAGTCCACTCTTACTTACGAATGGCTTTCTTAGTTGCCCCCAATCTTTGCGGGACAAGTCTCCATTATCTATAACTTTGAATGTCAGCTTCTTGTCAGAAGTATTCAGTTCTAGTATCACTGGTGCGACACCGTATTTCACGGCGTTTCTGATCAGGTTGTCGATGCACGTTCCTAACCAATATACGTTTATTTTTGCAGCAATATCTTTGTTTACACGGAGTTCAATACCCGGTGCAAATTCTTCTTCAACTTTGTATTGAAGCCACTCTTCAACGCTTGGTACCCACTCTGTTGCGAGCGGTTGGTTGTCTGATTGCAAATAGTCTTTACTTGCTTCTGCCAACTGTCTTAAACGGCGTGTATCTTCACACAGCCTACGAAACTCATCATATACTGATTCTGGTAAGTGTTCGAACTCGCGTCTGAACCCTTCAACCGTCAATGACAAACTTGCAATCGGCGTTCTTAATTCGTGCGTTAGGATTTGAAGCACCAGCATGCGGCTCTTCATCTCTTGTTTCTTACTGTTCCAACGGTAAACCGCCCAACCTAAGACAAGCATGATGTTGGCAATAACCAAGATAAACATGGCGACTTGCAGAAGCTCTGAATGATCTTCTATTTCCCAACACACATTACCACGCTGGACAAAACAGCTTTTACCTTCTGAAGACAAGCTAAACGATAACCCAGCAAGCGTGGCATTTTCGTTCCAGACTGATTTTTTATACAGGTAATATCTGTAGCCGCGTTTTACCCACATCTCATCAAGCTCAACAAACATACTCGCACCCGCTAACAGCGCGGTGATTGCTTCGCTATCCATTTGTTGCAAGCGAGACAGTAGTTCATCGTGTTCGGTGTTTGGTCGCTCTTGAATATGCATAAAGCGCTTCAGAGAGTCGAATTTTTCTGGGTACTTCTCAACGTATCGTGCCGCATAAGAACCGCCGCCAGGGTGAATCAAACCACTACGGCTAAACCAACGGTCAGAAAGCTTGGTGCCTTTACACATTGCACGAGTAAAAACTAAAGGCTCAGTAATCAAAGGGCTTAACGGCAGTTTACCACTACAGGTTTTTGATAACTGGTACAAGCGCTGAATGTCTTTTAACGGGTACTCTGCTGTTTGTGGCAGCATAGAAGACGGCATGATCAAACGTGTTGGATAATCAGCCTGTAGCACTCGAATATCGTAAGATTCGATTGCCGTTTCATGATCAAAGAGTTTGGTGAAATTATCGATACGCTCAGGTAAAGAGTCAGCAAATGCGTTTGCAGACACAGACAACGTAGCGATAAGAAGAGTAAATGTTCTTTTGATGATCACAAACCAACGCAAATTCATATAGATCAACCAAATATATACCATTCGCTATCAAAGATAAATTTTTAACCGCATGAAAAACATTGAGAATGGCGAGCTACAGAGATAAAGGCCAATATATTACGGCCACATTGTACATACGTACTAGTAGGCTGATTGGCAAGCCAAACCTCAATTGCGACAAGTTTTGCATCAGGCTTCGTCAACTTCGTATCAACTGAGATCACACATAGAGTCGCTTTCGTAAGATAAAAAAAGGAGCTCAAATGAGCTCCTTATCGAGTTGTTACATATTGTTTAGAGGTGATCTCTATAGATGTTCTAAGATACTTAGACAACTCTTTTTAGCGTCGCCAAACAGCATCTGCGTGTTCTCTTTGAAGAACAGTGGGTTTTGCACACCGGCGTAACCTGTGTTCATCGAACGCTTGAATACGATAACATTCTGAGCGTTCCAAACTTCAAGTACTGGCATACCAGCAATTGGGCTGTTTGGATCTTCAAGTGCTGCAGGGTTTACGGTGTCATTCGCACCAATTACCAATACAGTATCTGTCTCATCGAAGTCATCGTTGATTTCGTCCATTTCTAGAACGATATCGTAAGGCACTTTCGCTTCAGCAAGCAGTACGTTCATGTGACCCGGTAACCTACCAGCAACTGGGTGGATACCAAATCGAACATTAATGCCCTGCGCTCGTAGCTTCTCAGTGATTTCATGCACTGGGTATTGTGCTTGAGCTACTGCCATGCCGTATCCAGGAGTGATGATTACTGACTTAGAGTTTTTCAGCATATCAGCCACATCTTCAGCTGATGTTTCGCGGTGTTCACCTTGCTCTTCATCGCCATCAGACACAACCACTTCTTGGCCGAATCCACCAGCAATAACACTGATGAAAGAGCGGTTCATCGCCTTACACATAATGTAAGACAGAATCGCACCCGACGAACCAACCAATGCACCAGTTACGATAAGCAGATCGTTTGCAAGCATGAAACCTGCCGCTGCTGCTGCCCAACCAGAGTACGAGTTAAGCATAGAGACAACTACTGGCATATCTGCGCCGCCAATCGATGCCACTAAGTGGTAACCGAATGCGAATGCGATAAGCGTCATCACCATTAGCGCGAACATGCTGCCGTCCGCTTTAACGAACATGATCATCAGTAGTGTAGAAACTACGATAGCCGCTAGATTCCACTTGTGCTTATGAGGGATGTTCAATGCAGACGAAGAGATTACGCCGCGAAGCTTACCAAACGCAACAATAGAACCCGTGAACGTCACCGCACCGATAAACACGCCAACGAACACTTCCACTAGGTGGATCACGTGCTCTGCATGAATATCTGCAGGGTTGATAGAAACAGTAGCAGGTGGATCGATGTAGCTGTTATAACCTACAAGTACTGCCGCCATACCTACGAAGCTGTGCAGAATTGCAACCAGCTCTGGCATTTCAGTCATTTCTACTTTTCTTGCGTAGTGGATACCAATACCACCACCGATCACCATAGCAATGATGATCCATACAATACCTGCAGAGTGAGGACCAAAGATCGTCGCGATCAACGCAATTGCCATACCCGTGATACCGTAATAGTTACCTGCACGCGCAGATTCCTGTTTCGATAACCCAGCCAAGCTCATAATAAAAAATACAGCAGCAACAATATAAGCTGCTTGTACTAATCCTTCAGACATCTGTTACTCCTTAGTCTTTACGGAACATTTCAAGCATACGTTTGGTCACGGTAAAGCCACCAAAGATATTGATACTTGCAATTAATACGGCAATAAATGATAAGAACGTGACGACGCCACTTCCTTGTCCGATCTGTAACAGTGCACCTACTACAATGATGCCTGAAATCGCGTTAGTCACGGACATCAAAGGCGTATGCAGAGAATGGCTTACATTCCAAACTACGTAATAACCCACCACACAAGCGAGAACAAAAACGGTAAAGTGAGATAAGAACGCAGCTGGAGCAACCGAAGCTACCCAAGCGAATGCACCAACAGCTACCGCCATACCCGCCACTTTCTTAATTGGAGAAACAGGTTCTTCAACTTTAGGCTCTGGTTTGGCCGCTTTTGGCTTAGCTTGTTGTGGTTGAGCTGAAACTTGAATTGGTGGAGCTGGCCAAGTGACCTCGCCCTCTTTAACCACAGTAACACCACGCAGAACAACATCTTCAAAGTCGATTTTGATGTTGCCATCTTTCTCTTTGCAAAGCAGTTTCAGAAGGTTAACTAGGTTCGTTGCATACAGTTGAGATGATTGAGTCGGCAGTCGACCAACCATATCAGTGTAACCAACCACCTTCACGCCATTAGCCGTTGTAATGACTTGATCCGCAACCGTGTATTCACAGTTACCGCCATTGGCCGCCGCAAGGTCTACAATCACACTACCTGCACTCATGCTGTCTACCATCTCTTTGGTAATCAGCTTCGGAGCCGGGCGACCTGGAATCAGCGCCGTAGTAATGATGATATCAACGTCTTTTGCTTGAGCTGCATAAAGCTCTTCCGCTTTCTTATTGAATGCTTCAGACATCTCTTTTGCGTAGCCGTCACCAGCACTGGTGTCTTCCTTGAAATCCACTTCCAAGAATTCAGCGCCCATCGACTCAACTTGTTCTTTAACTTCAGGACGAACATCGAATGAACGAACGATCGCACCTAAGCTACCCGCAGCGCCGATTGCCGCTAGTCCAGCAACACCAGCACCTGCAACCAGTACTTTTGCTGGTGGAACTTTACCCGCAGCCGTAATCTGGCCCGTGAAGAATCGACCAAACTCATGCGCCGCTTCAACAACAGCACGATAACCCGCGATGTTTGCCATAGAACTCAATGCATCTAACGCCTGAGCTCTTGAAATTCGTGGTACAGAATCCATCGCCATCACGTTGATGTTACGACTGGACAATTGTTCCATTAACTCTGGATTTTGAGCAGGCCAAATAAAGCTGACCAATGTTGCGCCATCTTTAAGAAGATCGATTTCATTTTTAGACTCGTCAACGATCGGAGCGTTAACTTTAAAGATAATATCGGATTTCCAAGCTTCATCTGCGGTGACAACTTTTGCTCCAGCTTGTTCATAAGCTGCATCTTCAAAACTTGCTAACGCACCTGCTTGTGATTCAACACAAACTTCAAATCCTAATTTTAGAAGCTGTTCTACCGATTTCGGCGAAGCAGCGACTCGCGTTTCACCTGCGAGCGTTTCTCTTGGTACACCAATTTGCATAGCTATTCCTTGACTATTGGCACGAATGACTTATTCGTTTGTATCTAACGACAACTAATACTTCAAGCGTTTTGTTCAAAGAACAGGAAAAGTTATTACTTATAACGATTTGGACGGAATTTGAGCGCTTCATTCGGATAAATGACGACCGTCTCGAACCAAGAGGTCAAACCACTTGCAAATAATCCTTTTAATAACAACTCACTAGCTGTTCTTTATCCATAAAACTAAAAAGAGCTTTCAGCATATACACTGAAAGCTCTCTAAATTATGACCAACATCAATTCTAACCCTAATTGGTTAGCTAAATATATTGTCGCCCATTTGGTCGATGAACATCTGCGATTTTTTGAGCATCAATTCATCGGCATCTTGTTTGTTTGAAACAACATCTGAACGAATAAAACGGTGAGTTTTGATTTCACCATCGAATTCTTTCTCGATTCGCCCAGCAACACGGTATTGACCAGATTCTGCAATGGCATCTTGATAGATATTGAAACCCTTATATTCGACTGGCTCAATCTCTACTTTTTGTTCGGTTTTTTCTTTGCCACCAAATAATCTAGAAAAGAATCCCACGTTTTTTTACTCCTTAAATGACCGTATTCACCCTAAACTATCATGACTGTTTACGGTTCAACAACGGCTTTTCATACCATTGCAATTCTACGTCATCGTCAAAATTGTGTTGACTAAATATAACAGGCACATTGTCGTCACGTTCACGTCTTCGATCGTCAATAATCATACTTTCTGCATTTTTGACCGCGATCTCACTATTGCGTTTATAGAGCACCAATTTGTCTTCTGGCAATGCTGACAGAAAATCGATATCAAAACGAATATAGATAGGTTTTAGCTGGCCCAAAGCCAAGCACGCGAGATCGGCCAACTGTTCGTTGGTATAACTAGACACATATTCCTCGGTAGCCAATACATGACCGACCAGAGTTTCCATATAGTTATGTACATCAACACTAATTTGCATACCACACCTCCATTTGTAGCGGTTTTTCTAGTCGCAGTCGTTTCTAAAGTCACTTGAAACCATGCAATTCCTAATAGCTTTCTATAACTCAGTTATAGGTTTTACTGTCCATAGTTGAAACTTAGGTATTATTTAATCTTACTCTGACTTCATTACAGATCTTCGTCGCTTAATGAAAAGGTCACTCAATGATAACTGATCATCAAGCCCTTTAAGTGACAGCGCCAACGTAAGAGCAGCAGAGCAGATTTTGTTAAGTATCTATAACGACTAATTAATTTCTCATATATACTGTGTAGTTCGTTCTAAGGTTAATAGCAACTCAAAATACATATAAAAATGATTGCACCAATAGCGACCTATGACTATGTTTTTGCTCTAATTTAGGTAAAAAGCTTGGCAATCGCTTGTTTAACCGTATCCTACGCATAGTATTAAATAATAAGATCATCAATATAGTTAGGCTCACCACATAAATGGCATCATCTTTTGTAACGTCGAGCATGTTTCGATTTTGCTTCCCTTTAGTCCTGTTAACAATTTTGCTCGTTGGTATGGACAACGTCATTCTCGTGACGGACTCAAATTTAGGGTTTGCTAGCAACCTCCCTTACATTTTATTGAGCGTTGCGGTTCTGCTATGCCATACGTTCAGACAAGGTCGAATGGCGATGGTATCGGTGACCATGCTTGTCGCTTATCTGATCATCCAAGTTCGCTTACAAACGCCTCTCAATACTGGCACAACGCTATTAGAGCTCTCGTTACTTGCGGCATTAGTACCTGTCACTTGCTTACTTGTTTATGCCTTCCCTGATAACGGCGTAAACTCAAAGTCGATGCTGCTCTACGCCATCGTTCTTGTTCTGTTTATGGTGTGGGCACAATTGATCGTCTCTCACTTCCATGCCGGCGGTTTTGAATCATGGAGTGATGGTCTTCTATTTATTGTCAGAGACTTCTCCAAACTGCCTTTTGTTTTAGTGCTGTATAGCCTTTGCTTGCTTGGCCTTACTGCCATTCTCGTGTTGGTGTATAACCGCTCTATCGATGTTGTGGTTTATAGCGCTATCCTGCTTTCTTCTTGTACGTTCATCTTCTTCGATATTCAGTACATCTCGAGCACCATGTTCTCGCTGTCAGGCACGTTGATCATCGTCTATGTGATGTCTGCTAGTCATGATATGGCCTTTAATGACCAACTGACTAACATTCCAGGTCGACACGCCTTAGAAGTCGATATGAAGCACTTGGGGCGTAAGTATTCGATGGCGATGGTCGATATCGATCACTTTAAGCAATTCAACGACACCTACGGACATGACATTGGGGACGATGTGTTAAAACTGGTGGCACGCATTCTGAGAGAAACCACAGGCGGCGCTAAAGCTTATCGCTATGGTGGTGAAGAGTTCACGATTATCTTCAAAGGCAAACATTCGGAACAAGTTAAAGAGCACCTTCAAGCTCTGATTTCCGAGGTTCAAAACTACGACATGACGATTCGCAATAGTCACGAGCGCCCTGACGATCATGAAGTGGGGATGAAAAAGCGTGGTAAGAACGGCAAACCATCGGAAGTGGTGAATGTGACGGTGAGTATTGGATTGTCTGACAGTACAACCACCAGACATCCTGAAGAGGTGTTGAAGCTTGCTGACCAAGCGCTGTATAAAGCGAAAGAAACCGGTCGAAACAAACTGTGTATTGACCGTTAACAATAGTTGATAGCGAAAGATATTGAGTGCTAGAGATCTAAATAGCTTAAGCCATTAATAGCGATCTGCTTCAATAACTATCACTTCCAAGTTCAACGAGCCTCATTGATTTGAGGCCGTATGGGCTTAACTGGAAAAAAGAGCTTAATCTTGGTTGAAGAATATAACCAAGCTGCCACCTTTTAAGCTACTTCCGTAGTTAATCGTAAAACCTATTCCCACGTTATCGACCCACTCATTAAACAGGTTTGGGTTAAGCAACCAACCAACACTGCCCTCGTAGTAAGATGTGGTGCCCATAGATGCCACGGTGTCACCACCAATATCAATTCGTCTTATACTCGAGTACATCGAAGTGATGTTCTTATCCCAACGCACGAGATCATAGAAAACCTTGGCTTCATTGGCGATATACCACCCTTCAGGATGACCGACATTGCCATTATTCGCCTCGCCCCAGCCGATGCCATTAAAGTAATGCCAACTGGTGCTCAATTTATACTTTCCCCAGTCATTCTTATCTTCGTACATCAGCTTGATTTTAGGCTCGATGATGTAAGCCCAAGCATCAGTATTGAGATATACGCCATCCAGTTGGTCTTGAATAGGCTTTAGCAACGAAGCGCGATATTCATAATCATTGCGGTAGTAAGAGATGTGGTTACCGATTGCAGAGCTGAAGCTCCAATATTCGTCTAGCTGGGACACATTCGCGAATTCGACGTAGCCAGACACTACCGACTCTTTTTGAAAATCGTTTCTGTTTGCTGCCGCGTACTCGACATCGTTCTCGATTCGCAATGCAGACAAGCGTAGCGTCACCTCTTGATGGTTGTCTTCGATGTAACTTGGTAATTCAAATGTGTAAGGCAAACTCAGGGAGGTGATGTTTTGGCGACGACTTACCGAATCATTCGAACCGATGTCTTCATTGTCCAAACTAAACACTTTATTGGGGTCAAAGTTATTGATACCAAAAGTGAAAACATCGGTGTCGTTGAGCAATACACTGGTGGCAAAGCTCTGCTCTAGATCCTTTCGAAAAAGATCAGATAGCGTATTGGCATTAACAGTGGTCGCCAAAGCGGTAAAAAATAGAGGAACCGCAAGCGTCCAAGATGTGTTAGTCATAGAAAATGACTTCGAATGTGGCATTTCTTTTATCACTTAAAGCACTTCCTAGCTCAAACGCTATTAGAAGTATAAATTCAAATATCTAAAAGAGCTCGCCAACTAACGCGCAAGCTCCAAAATGTTACGTTGTACAAAGGTATTTCTACCACTTTGCTTCGCTTGATAAAGCGCTTGATCGACCTTTTCGTAAATAGACGCAATAGATTCGCCACCTTCTGGCACAAATGACAACACACCTTGTGACGCTGTCACTCTATCCGATACCGTTGAGTGTTCATGAGCGTAGTTCATCTCATGCAATGCCTCTTTAACTCGAGTCGCGTGTACCTTAGCGCCTTCACTGTCTGTATCGCTAAGAATCAAAACAAACTCTTCACCGCCATAACGACCTACAAATTCTCCCGCACGAACAAACAGCTGTTTCAAGGTATTAGCAAGCCCTTGTAAGCACTTATCCCCTTGAATATGACCATAATTATCGTTGTAAGGCTTAAAGAAGTCTACATCTAGAAGTATGACTGTCATGGATATATTACGTCTTCCGTGCCACGCTATGCTCTCTTCAAGCTTAGTATCCATATATCGACGGTTATACAATTTGGTCAGGCCATCTTCGTTGGCTTGTTGCTGCAGAAGGATGTTCAGTTCTTCGAGTTTGGCTGTGCTTTGTTTTAGCTCTCGTCTCATGTGCGCGATACGTTGCATCGCAATCAGCTTAGAATTCAAAACAACCTTGTTTACTGGCTTGATCAGGTAATCATCGCCACCAGCGTCAATCGCTTTTGCGATCATCTCAGGTTCTTCGTGACCACTAAGAAAGATGATGGGAACCCATTCTGGGAATCGGCTTCGAACCTCATTCGCCACTTCAAAACCATCCATATCAGGCATGTTGATATCAAGTAACACGAGTTCAGGATCAAAATCAGAATAAACACTCAGGGCTTCTTTTCCGCTACCGACAGCTTCTACAATATGACCCAGTTGCTTGAGTCGGATAGCAAGTTGCATCCTGTCTAGTTGAACGTCATCAACCAGCAATATGCGCATTGAAGATCCCTTTTCTATCATCACATCACCTTTATCTAGTGTTGAATATTCAAAGTAGCTCAAATTTGGGCTTAAATCATGCCCTAATCTCTATATTATATTGACTTTTTTACAGATCTTTTTAGCATTGTTTCTTTTTAAAGAGAAATACTATGTCAGACGCTACAAACAACGAACAACAAGAAATCGATTTAACCACCATCTCACCAGAACTTCGTCAAGTTATCGAATTTGATGGCGTACCAAAAGAGATGCACTTTATGGTTACTTCTATTCACGAAGTGTCTGAAGAAGCAGTACGCGAAGCTTGGGATAGTCTTCCAGCAAGCGCACAAAATGTTTTAGACAACTTCGAGCAGTTCCACGCTCTAATCTCAGTTAGCCAAGCTTTCGCTGGTGTTAACGTGATGGAAGAGTTCCCTACTCTTAAACTTCCAGAAGACATGTCTGACGAAGAAAAAGAAGAGTACCGTGCTCAACTGCTAGACCAAGTTCTACACAACTGTGTAAAAGACATGGTTAAACAAATCAAGAAAGCTCGTCGTGATGCAATCTTGAAGCGTGACTTCAAAGAAGTTTTTACTAAGTAAGTCGCTAGTCGCCTAAACTAGGCTAAGCGCTAACAGTACTACTTAGAATTAAGCCGCATGTTTCTTTAAACACGCGGCTTTTTTATATCCGCTATTTTCTGTTCGTCGATCGTTACGTCTGTATGTTCTTGTTGCTAATGTTCATATGATTCGACAAATTATATGCTTTAACACTCATATAGTGTGACGCAAAACTGGCAGTTATACCGTATAAAAATGACGCATGTATCCATTCATGGAATCAAGACCGAATTTTCAGAACCTATAACAGGCAGTATCGCGGCAATATCGAAAAACTGACCTTGTCAGGTTTAATGCGTTACCGCGATATCTCTTTGAGCGACACTCACACCTTTAATTTGAGCGTAAACACGCTGCCCGATTTCTAGATTTAACTCATCCAGCGCCCACAATGTAATGGTTGCCCATAGGTAGCACCCAGACTCTAACTCTAGCTCGACCTCGACACTCTGCTTATTTGTGCCTTGTTGGTGCGTCTCTACGCTTTTAATGGTGACAGGAAGGATGTTACGTATAGAAGTCCCTTTCGGCCGTTCTAGCGTGATAGAGACATCATTTGCCCTAACTTGCAGCCTCACTGTCGTACCAAGCTCACTCGATACTTTCTGAACCCATAACGACGTCGACTTTCCTAGCATCAGGCGAGACAGCGCATAATCGTCATTGTGTTCCGCTAATGTCGCTTCAAACAACGAGCTTTGCTCTGAGAAAGATTGCCAAGGTTGCATGGCTCTCGATGCCCAAACCTCTTCCGTCACACCCGACGAAATCACTTTGCCTTGGTCAATAATCACAAGGTGATTTGCCAAGCGTAAAATTTCATTGAGGCTATGGGTGACATAGATGATCGGTATTTGGACGGTTTCGGATAAGTTTTCCAGAAATGGCATCACTTCGCGCTTACGAGGCAAGTCGAGAGACGCTAAAGGCTCATCCATCAACAAAATGCTCGGCTTTGATAACAAAGCGCGGCCAATCGCCACACGTTGCTTCTCACCGCCAGACAAACGAGCTGGGTATCGGTCAAGCAATGAACCCAAAGACAACAGCGAGACTATTTGCTCAAAGTGCGCTTGATCGACGCTTTTCATACCGTATTTAAGGTTCGCTGCCACCTTCATATGTGGAAACAATCGCGACTCTTGGAACACATAACCGACGTTGCGTTTGTGAGTCGGCAAATTAATGCCATTTTCACTATCGAACAGTGTGGTTCCAGATACGCTGATCAGACCTTTATCGGGCTGTTTAAGGCCACTGATTGCATTGATAAGTGAGGTTTTACCCGCGCCAGAACGACCAAAAATTGCCGTAATGCCGCTACTTGGTAATTCCAAGTCGATATCAAAGAACGTTTCACCAAGTTGTTGTTGATATTGGAGGATCAAAGCACTCATGCATTGCCTCCCAAGCGTTGTGCTGACTTTTTGTTGAGCCACTCAGATAGCATCAATGAACCCAGCGCTATCACAATAGAAATGACACACAAACGCGCGGCTTCCATTTCAGCGCCAGGGGTTTCAATAAAGGTATACATAGCCAAAGGAATGGTTTGAGTTTCACCGGGAATATTTGAAACGAAGCTGATGGTCGCGCCAAACTCCCCTAGGCTTCTTGCGAATGAAAGCATGGTGCCGGTAATGACCCCTGGGATCATCAAGGGTAAAGTGATCGTGAAAAACACACGAAGAGGTGAAGCGCCTAATGTAGCAGCCGCCTCTTCAAGCTTACTGTCTACGGTTTCTAGGCTCAATCTAATAGAGCGAACCATCAGCGGCAACGCCACAACCACACAAGCGAGTGCCGCGCCCTTCCAGCTAAAGCTGAATACAATACCAAACACGTCATTGAGCCACGAACCTATGATACCTTGCCTGCCCATCATCACTAGCAGTAAATAGCCAATAACCACAGGTGGAAGTACCAAAGGTAAATGGACAATACTCTCAACAATGCTCTTACCTACAAATTGTTTCTTAGCAAGTAGCCATGCTAAGCCAATACCGATAGGGATAAGCCATAAGATTGCAAACCCAGCGACTTTTAAGCTCAGCATTAAGGCTTGGTATTCGTATTCCGATAAATACATCATTTAACGCACTTCAAATCCAAAACTGTTCAAGGTGTCTTTCGCTTTTTCGCTCTTTAGGAAAGTATAGAACTCTTCTGCCACAACTTTATCACTCAACTTCGCTACAGGGTAACGTATTGGTGTGTGCAGATCTGATGGGAAGGTCGACACTAGGTTTACTTCTTTAGAAAGCAACGCATCCGTTTTGTAGACAATGCCAAGCTTAGCTTCACTGCGCTCGACTAAGGCTAAGGCCATACGAACATTGTTACTTGGTGCCAATCGAGTTTTCACATCGTCCCATACACCTAACGTTTCTAACGCTTCTTTTGCATATATACCAGCAGGAACCGACATGGTGTTACCCACTGCAAGCCTTTCATTAGTAAGAAGTTTAGCCCATTGTTCACCTTTTGATAGGTCTAACGTTACCGATGTCTCTTTAGGAGCAATCAGCACCAGTTCGTTTTCACATAGGTTTGTGACATTGTCACTATAAACCAATTTACGATCGACTAAATGCGTCATCCATTTCTCATTTGCCGAGATAAAAATGTCTGCTGGTGCTCCTCTTTCGATTTGTCGCACCAAAGACGATGTACTCGCGTACACAGGAATCACATCGACAGAATGGTCTTTCTCAAACTCTTCAACCAACAGATTAACCGCATTGGTCATCGACGATGCAGCGTAAACTCGTAGCTTTTCCGCAGCAAAAAGATGACTAGAACTCAATGCCGAAGTTAAAGCCATGGTTAAAAGGAAGACTCGCTTTTTCATTGTTATCACTTATCTATTGTTCGTTTAAGTTCTTTAGCTAACTTCTAAATGGCGGCTTAAGCTGTTAACTCTGGCCAAAGCAGATCAAGATTTAAGTACTCTTCGATGGCATCAGCGATTCGATTAATACCCAGCTCTTTAAGCTGTTCGTGGTCAATCGCGGTCACATCGTTGGCTCCTGCCCATTCGCAAATAAGCGACAACGCATCACTGTTGTCGAATACGCCATGCAAGTAAGTACCAAAAATCGAGTTATCTTGATTCACAGCGCCATCTAGGCTGCCAGATTCTAACTGAACCGGTAAGGCTGTTTCTTTGACATCAGTCCTACCTACGTGGATTTCATACCCTTTTACTTGTGCTGTTTTGCCATCCAGCGTCATGGTGCCGCGTACGTTGGTTAAGGTTTTCTGCTGTGTAAGGGTCGTTTCAGTATCCAGATACCTTAACCCTTCGCTGCTGCCGGGTTCCCCTTCAACGCCATCAGGATCGTGGATGATGTTACCTAACATTTGGTAGCCACCGCAGATACCCATCACTTTGCCGCCTAAGCGCAGGTGGCGTTGAATATCTTTATCCCAGCCTTGTTCTTTTAGGTAATCCAAATCTGCTCTTACCGACTTTGTACCCGGCAAGATAATTAAATCAGCATTGTTTACACGTTCGCCTTTACCGACATAACGTAAATCAATCGAAGGATTCAATCTTAACGCGTCAAAGTCTGTATGGTTGCTGATTCGGGTTAGCACTGGCACCGCCACCTTAAGCTTAGCTTCTCCGTCAGACTCTTGAGCAGAGGTAATGGCATCTTCCGCTTCTAAGTTAAAACCATGCAGATATGGCAAAACACCAATGACTGGCTTGCCGGTTTTTTCCTCTAGCCAATCTAGGCCAGATTGAAGCAGTGCGATATCGCCTCTAAAACGATTTATCACAAAGCCTTTTACACGAGCTTGTTCAGATTCAGACAATAGAGCTAATGTCCCGTAGAGATGCGCAAAAACGCCACCACGGTCAATATCAGCAACGATGAGCACAGGGATGTCCGCTTTCTCAGCAAATCCCATGTTAGCGATATCATTTTCACGAAGATTGATTTCGGCTGGGCTCCCCGCACCTTCAATCATCACGCTTTCATATTCTTCAGAAAGTCGGTCAAACGAATCGATAACTGTATCCATCGCCACTTTCTTGTAATCATGATAACCCGTCGCTTCCATGTTGCTCAGCGCTCGGCCTTGCAAAATCACTTGCGCGCCGGTATCTGAGTTGGGCTTTAGCAATACAGGGTTCATGTGAACGGTTGGCTCTATATTACAAGCTTGCGCCTGAACCGCTTGAGCACGGCCAATTTCGCCACCATCTTTTGTCACAGCACTGTTCAACGCCATGTTTTGTGGCTTAAAAGGTGCCACTTTGATTCCTTTCCTTGCCAAAACACGGCATAAACCTGCCACCAAAACACTTTTTCCGGCATCTGACGTTGTCCCTTGAACCATAAGGGCACTTAATGGTGCTCGCATTTGTACTTAAATCCTTAATTTCTTAATTTTCAATTTATAGCTGTGGGCAATATTTCTCTGCGACCATCTTAACGTCATTGCCGAGTAGATGCTCAATAAAATGAATGGAAAATGAATGTGTTACTCACTCTGGATTCAACCCCAGTGTTGTTTAATAGCTCCATCGAAACGAAGCTTGTGAACGATAACAGGCGCTTCAACAAAAAACGTACTAACGAAAAGAAACGTTTCAAATTCAGAAAAACGTTTCTACTAAAAACAACATTAAGGGATTCACCATGAAAAAAACTGTATTAGCTATCGCATCTACTATTATCCTTGCTCCTACTTTCGCAATGGCTAGTGACCACAACAGCAACAAGCACGAAAGCGCTATTGCTTATACTGGCCCAATTGAAACCGTTTCTGTTGCGACACTACTTGCCGACACAAGCATGTTCGCAGAGCAAGAAGCAATTGTGGATGGCAAGATCGTTCGTCAACTTAAGAATGACACGTTTGTCTTCTCTGATGGCCAGAGTGAAATTCAAATCGAACTTGATGATGATATCCGCCTAGCACAACCACTGACCGCTGATACAAAAGTTCGTATCTTCGGTGAATATGAAGGTGGTAAGACACCTGAAATCGAAGTGGACCACATCCAGGTTCTATAAGCGATTAATATAAAAATACCGACTTCAAATAATTGGCCTGCATATTGCAAGCTTTTTTGTATTATACTGCCGCAAAATACAATTTATATGGAGTCACCATGCTAGGTTGCACGAATAAGACTGTCCTTTTAGGACTCGCTGCACTGTGTTCATTCTCTGCGTCTGCAAACAACTTTAACTACAACACATTCGAGCTGCGCATGGGTACTAGCCCAAGTACTTTCGGTGGTGAAGTCACAACAATGTTCACTCAGAACTCTCATTTTGTTGCTCGTATCGATTCAGAATTTGAAAGTGATTGGGATGCAGCGGTAGGTATGGGATTCAACGGCCCAATCAGTCAATTTGCTGACGTTACTGGCCAAATGTTACTGCACAACATTGAACGGAATGACGATAACCACATCAAAACAGAAATTAACCTTGGCTTGAGAGCTTGGTTAATGGCAAACGTTGAAGTTAACGCACGCCTTGGTCAACTGATCGACAACGATGACACTCGTTCAATTTTGGGTATCGGTGCTCGTTTCCATTCAACTGATCAACTGTCTGTTGGTCTTGATATGCGCAATAACGGCACATATGGCCACCAAATCTTAATGTCGGCTCGATTCGGATTCTAATCTAGATTTCAATTACTGAGTAATAAATAGCTAAACGTATTACATAGAAAAGCCCCGAACATATTAATGTTCGGGGCTTTTTTGTTTGTTAGTTTCGCTGGCTTTTAGTCGTTCACGACCTGAGCCAGCGACTTGCTTTATAAGCTAACCATCAGCATCTTTTTCTGGTGATCTAAGTACTCTTCATAAGTACCTTGGAAGCTCACTAGCTGTTGATCTTTTACATCGATGATGTGTGTTGCTAATGAAGAAACGAACTCTCGGTCATGGCTTACGAAGATAAGCGTGCCAGTGTAAACCTTCAACGCGTCGTTCAGGGCTTGGATTGCTTCCATGTCCATGTGGTTGGTTGGTTCGTCCATTACAAGCACGTTGATGTCTTGCATCATTAGCTTGCCGAATAACAGACGGTTCTTCTCACCACCAGAACAGTTACGCGCTTTTTTGTTCGCATCGTCAGCAGTAAACAATAGGCGACCTAGAATGCCACGTACCATAAGGTCATCGTGCTTCACTGTGCGCCATTGAGAGATCCAATCGAAGATGCTCAGGTCGTTGTCAAAGTCAGTCGTGCTATCTTGTGGGCAGTAGCCTACCGATGCGTTTTCAGACCATTTAACGATACCTTCGTTTTGCTCTAGTTCTTGAACTAGGCAACGTAGCAGCGTGGTTTTACCCACACCGTTCTCACCGATAACAGCAAGACGTGTGCCCGCTTCAAGCAACAAGTTACCACCAGCAAACAGTGTTTCGCCATCGAAGCCGTGACTAAGCTCTTTAAGTTCAAGCGCTTGACGGTGTAATTTCTTACCTTCGCCAAAATCAATAGATGGGCTCATACGGCTCGATGATTTCACTTCATCAAGCGTGATCTTATCCATTTTCTTGGCACGAGAGCTTGCTTGTTTTGCTTTAGATGCGTTAGCACCAAAACGGTTTACGAAATCTTGAAGCTCGCTGATTTCAGCCGCTTTCTTAGCGTTGCTTGCTAAAAGCTGTTCACGAATCAAGCCAGATGCTTCTAGGAAGTACTCGTAGTTACCAGGGTAGACACGTAGCTCACCGTAGTCGATGTCTGCCATGTGTGTACACACAGAGTTCAGGAAGTGTCTATCGTGCGAAATGATGATCATTGTACATTTACGCTGGTTTAGCTCTTCAGCAAGCCAGTTGATCGTGTGAATGTCCAAGTTGTTGGTTGGTTCATCAAGAAGCAGGATATCTGGGTTTGCAAACAGAGCTTGTGCCAATAGCACACGCAGTTTCCAACCTGGAGCTACTTGCTGCATCAAGCCGAAATGGAACTCTTCTTCAATACCCGCTTGAATTAGGATGTCGCCAGCACGGCTTTCTGCTGTGTAGCCATCCATTTCCGCGAATTCACTTTCAAGTTCTGCGACTTTCATGCCGTCGTCTTCGCTCATTTCTGGCAAAGAGTAAATGCGGTCACGTTCTTGTTTTACTTCCCAAAGTTTTCTGTCGCCCATGATCACAACGTCGATAACGCTGTACTGTTCGAAAGCGAACTGATCTTGGCTTAGCACACCCAGTTTTTCTCCTGGAGTGATAGAAACGTTGCCCGAACTTGGCGTTAATGCGCCACTTAGGATTTTCATGAACGTTGATTTGCCGCAACCATTAGCGCCGATCAAACCATAACGGTTGCCGTTACCAAATTTAGCAGAGATGTTTTCAAACAGCGGCTCTGCGCCAAATTGCATTGTGATGTTCGCGGTAGATATCAAAGAACTAATTCCTAAGCGTGTACTGACAGATAATTATTAGGCTATTTCAAGAACCTAAATAAGAAGTACGAAAGTATGGATTAAACAAAAATCGAAGCGCGGATTATATAGAGATCTCGATCACGTTGTCGAGGCTAAACAGTAAACGAATAGTAAACATAGACCATTTAGATGCTTTTCATACGTTATGGGGTGTAAATAAAAAAATCCCCACCAGCAGAACTGGTAGGGATTTCATTTATCAACACTAAAAGTCTTTTAAGCTCGTCACCTTTGAAACTATAGCTCTTCAAACGAAAAGCTTTGATGACGAGCAGAACTTGTTATTTAGTAATTTTCTTCTGAACGTATTTTTTGCTCACGTCGACAACCGCAACATCTCTAAAGAAGCTTCTACCCAAAAGAAGTGGGAAAGAAAGATGCGTTCGGTCGGCTAGCGTAAATTCAGTTTTGTCTTTTAGATCGCCAATTTGAATCGAAGCTACAACCACAGCGCGTCGTTGTGTGCCTTCTGCGCTTGATTGCTTGATCTTAACCCAGCGTTCTACTGGTAAGCTGATCTCTTCAGTTGTAATTCCGTCGTGTTCAATCTTGAACTTAACCCAGTCTTTGCCGTCACGTTCAAAATCAACAATATCAACTGCACTGATTGAAGAGGTTGTTGCACCGGTATCGACACGTGCTTTAAACGCTTCTTTTAAACCAGGAACAAACACCCACTCTTCTTCACCAAGAATCAGTTTGCCGTCACTTGTTTTTCTAACCTTCTCTACTGGTTTTTCAACAGGTGCAGGTTTTACTTCCGGCTCAGTTGGTTTTACTTCTTCAGGCTTCTCAGTAGGTTCCGTTACTTTCTCGCCTTCTGTTGCGTCAGTTTTTGAAGAGTCATCCACAACAGGTTGTTCGATTTGAGGCTTTTGCTCTGGCTCAACAGGAGCTTGAGTTGTAGCCGAACAAGCAAACAGGCCACCACTTAGCATTAAAACTACAATCGCTTTCCAATTATACATTCAGTCACCTTCTATTTTGAAACGTTTGCTATCGCTTTTGCTACATAAGGAATATGAGATTCAGAAAGGCCTGCGATATTGATGCGTCCATCACCAACACCATAGACTCCATATTCTTCACGTAATTGATTCATTTGAGTTTCTTTAAAGCCTAGTACACTAAACATGCCTTTATGGCTTTCAATGAAGTCAAATTGTGACGTGTTATAAGTATTTCGCAATTCATCACATAAACTTTGGCGCAGATTTAACAAACGTTGCTGCATTTCACTCAATTCTTGCTTCCAAATCGAGGTTAGCTCTTGATTCTGAAGAATTGTTTTAACCAAAGCTGCACCATGATCTGGCGGCATTGTGTAAGTTGAACGAGCAAGCGTTAGAAGCTTACCTTTAGCATTGCCAACGTGTTCGCTGTTTTTGCCAATCACGATAGCGGCACCCGTTCTTTCACGGTATAAACCGAAGTTCTTCGAGCAAGATGTCGTAATCAACATCTCTTCGACGTTGTTAGCCATGTGTTGAAGACCTTTTGCGTCTTCTTCTAAGCCATCACCAAAGCCTTGGTAAGCAATATCAACGAACGGCAAGAAGCCATTTTTCTGCGATAGTTTGGTAATTTCCTGCCACGCCTCAAAGTCGATATCCGCACCCGTTGGGTTATGACAGCAACCGTGCAGTAGTACCACATCTGATGGACCCGCTTTTGAAAGGTCATCCAACATTCTTGCAGTATCAACTTGCTTCGTTTCAGGACTGAAGTAATTGTAATATCGAACTTTTAAGCCTGCCGCTTCCATCACCGGTTTGTGGTTAACGTAGCTTGGGTTTGAAATCCAAACCGTGGTGTCTGGTTGAGAAACTTTCATTAAGTCACCCAACATGCGAAGTGCACCACTTGCACCCGGTGTTTGAATCGCAGCAACGCGATCCATTGCAGAAGTCCCTTTAAGCAGCAGATCAACCATGCTCTGGTTGAACTCTTCACAGCCTGCTAGGCCAACGTAAGCTTTGGTTTTCTGCGTTTCAACAACGATATCTTGAGCCATAGAAACGGCTTTCATGATCGGAGTTTCGCCTTGATCGTTTTTGTAAACGCCAATGCCTAAGTCGACTTTATCAGTACGAGTATCGCCGCGGTAAGCAACAGAAAGAGATAGAATTGGATCTAAAGTTGGTTTTGGTAGATGTGAAAACATGAAAGTCACAACCCTTTGAAATTCAAGTAATGGCCTCCAAGTTATCATTTTATTTACAATTTAAGAAACAGAAATTCATCAAAGTTTTGATTTTTAGGAGATAACTCTAGTTGAGACTGGTGCAATCTAATATTCCCTATTCCATATAGTTCAATATTCAATCAATTTACAAATTTAGAACGTCATAAAATAAAAAAGCCTCAACAGAGAAGCTGAGGCTACTAATTTGCACTAATGTAGGTTGACGTTAACTAACGAAAGTCTACTAGAGTCGGAACCGATGAATAATTTGGTTTGAACTACCACGCCAATCCAACATTGGATCCGCTTTATCTTGCTCAAAACGACCATCAATCAAAGTATCAACATATTCAAGTACTTGCCTCTGCTTTTCGTCGAGTTCGTCGAGCTCGTAGCCCGTCCACATCCAGATGTCTTTGCCTTCACATTCTGCTTTTACACGCTGAACAAGCTTAAGCACTTCAGACACGTTTGCAGGATGCAAAGGATCACCACCAGAAAGCGACAAGCCACGACGCTTAATTCGCGGATCATTGAGATCAGCGATAATGTGGTCTTGCAGTTCTTGAGTAAACAAATGCCCAGAGTCCAACCTTTGCGTCGATTGGTTATAACACCCGCGACACTGGTGTACACAACCCGACACAAACAAAGTGCAGCGTGTTCCAGGGCCATTTACAACGTCGATTGGGTGATATTGGTGATAATTCATAAGGCAGTATTGAAAACTCGTGATTACTTAATAGTTTGAGAAGATGTGTTGTAAAAGCTGAAACGAAAGAATTGGTATCGACATAACGCCGATACCAATCATATTTCTTGAAACGTAGCTCTTCTAAATAAGCTAGCTAATAATCTTAGAGCTTACTAAAGATGCTTCACTCGGCGTTTAACTTCTTCTTGCTTACCGAAGTTAAATGGTCGTGCATCTGGGCTACCAAGGTAACCACAAACACGGCGTGTTACCGATACTTTGGTTGAGTCGTGGTTGCCACACTTAGGACACGTAAAGCCCTTACTAGTACAGTCAAATTCACCGTTGTAACCACATTCGTAGCACTCATCAATCGGCGTATTTGTACCGTAGTAAGGAACACGTGTGTAGCTGTAGTCCCATACGTTTTCTAGTGCTTCGATGTTCTTCTGCATGTTCGGGAACTCACCGTAACAGATGAAACCACCACTAGAGATTTCAGGATAAGGCATCTCAAAATCGATCTTGTCGTATGGGTTCACTTTCTTCTGCACGTCTAAGTGAAAGCTGTTGGTGTAATAACCACGGTCTGTTACGCCATCAATCACACCAAACTCTTTGGTGTCGATGCTGCAGAAACGACTACATAGGTTTTCACTTGGTGTGCCGTATAGGCTGAATGCATAACCTGTCTCTTTGGTCCAAGATTCTACTTCACGCTTCATGTACTCCACTAGCTCAAGCGCTTTAGCACGCGTTTCGCCATCGTCGTACAAGTGAACGTCTGTGCCGTAAAGCGCAGTCATTGCTTCGTGGATACCAATGTAACCAAGAGAAACAGAAGCACGGCCGTTCTTGAAGATGTCTGCAATAGAGTCGTCTGCTTTCAAGCGAACGCCACACGCACCTTCCATGTATAGGATTGGAGCAACACGTGCTTTCACGTTTTCTAGACGAGAAATACGAGTTTCTAATGCACGACGAGCCAGCTTGAGTTTATCATCAAGCAGTTCGTAGAACTTAGCCATATCTTGTTTTGCGTTAATCGCAATACGTGGCAAGTTCAAGCTAACAACACCTAAGTTGTTACGGCCTTCGTGAATCAACTCACCATTTTCTTCGTAAGTATTCAAGAAGCTACGACAACCCATAGGAGTTTTAAATGACCCTGTCACTTCTACTACTTTGTCGTAGTTAAGAATGTCTGGGTACATACGCTTAGACGCACACTCTAGCGCTAATTGCTTGATGTCGTAGTTTGGATCTTGCTTCTGGTGGTTCAAACCATCTTTGATCGCAAATACCAGTTTAGGGAATACGGCTGTTTTACGGTTCTTACCCAAACCTGCAATGCGGTTTTTCAAGATTGATTGCTGAATCAATTTCGAGCCCCAGCTTTCACCTAAACCAAAACCAAACGTCACGAATGGTGTTTGACCATTAGCGGTGTGCAGCGTGTTTACTTCGTACTCCAGAGATTGGAAGGCGTCGTAACACTCTTTCTCTGTGCGAGAGATAGCAAAAGCTTCTGGGCTATGAATGTCCCACTCTTTCGCTAGCGATAAGTGCTTCTCGTAGCTCGCCATAACGTAAGGTTCAAGAACCTCATCGATGCGGTTAATCGTTGTGCCGCCGTAGATGTGACTCGCCACTTGCGCGATGATCTGCGCGGTTACCGCTGTCGCCGTAGAAATAGACTTAGGTGTGTCGATTTCCGCGTTACCCATCTTGAAGCCATGCGTTAACATGCCTTTCAGATCGATAAGCATGCAGTTAAACATTGGGAAGAACGGTGCGTAGTCTAGATCGTGGTAGTGAATATCACCACATTCGTGAGCATGTACGATATCACGTGGCAAAATGTGAGTTTTCGCATAGTGTTTAGCCACGATACCCGCCAGCAGGTCACGCTGAGTTGGGATTACTTTGCCATCTTTGTTCGCGTTTTCATTGATTAGATCAACGTTGCTTTCTTCGATCAAACCTTCGATCTCACGAGTTAAAGCGCTTTGCTTCTCACGGGCGATGTCGCGGTCATGACGATATTCAATGTAGGCACGAGCCAGAGACTTGTATGGTCCCTGCATTAGCTCGTTCTCGACCATGGTTTGAATTTCAGAGATATGAACTTCATCGTAGTCTTCGAGCTTCAACTCAACTGCTAATGCCACATTCAGTGCATAAATAGCAATTTCCTTATCGGCTTTGTCTGATGCTGCTTCCACTGCAGCTTGGATGCGATCTCTACTGAATGGAGCTCTTGAGCCATCACGCTTGATTACGATTGATTTCACCACTTCTCCTTACTCTTGAGGTATTCACAGACTTATCCACAAACACACTATATAGAGCGATTTATCGTTTAACTAACACTAGATATTGTGGCGTATTTAACGAGAACCACCAACTTTGAGTATTGATTTGGATCAATAAAAAGAGAACGCTGACTAAGATCAATTCAATATTATTACGCTAGTTCTCAAGTCGAAAAGAAACAATGTAACAATAAAAAAACTCCTAAAAAGAGTTGAATTTTTGGTAAGTGTTGTAGGATAACGGCTCATCAATATTGGCAGACAAAATTAGGGATATTTGGCATGAAACGACTTCAAAACTGGATAATGTTAGGCTGCTTACTCAGTAGCCAGACATTTGCTGAACCTTTGACCATATCCAGTTGGAATATCGAATGGTTATCAACCAACGAGGCTGTGAATAAGTTTTCTGACAAACGTGATCAAGCTGATTTCGACAAACTCGCAACTTATTTTCAATCCTTAGACGCAGACGTGGTTGCGTTTCAAGAAGTCGATAACGTAAATGCCGTTCAGCGTGTGGCTGGTGATCAATACAAGATATTGATGTCTGACCGGGCGCTATCTAAGAACAGCAACCGCCAATTTAAAGAAGTGAACCAATACACGGGATTTGCAGTTCGTAAAGGAGTAGCCCTCACCGACTACGCTGACTTTCCGCTTGAAACCACATCCAACAGTAAACTTAGGTTTGCCAGCTATATCGTTGTAGAAACAAACTTTAAACCCATTCACATGTTGTCTGTGCATTTAAAGGCAGGTTGTAGCGGAGCGTATAAGTCCAACCGCGATTGCTCTCGTTTAAAAGAGCAAGCTCAGCAACTGAACAAGTGGATAAAGCAAAGAGAGCGCAATAACGAAGACTACGCCATTCTTGGCGACTTTAACCATAACCTCGCTTACTCACGAGATTGGATGTGGAAAGAGTTATCACAATATACTGATGCGCAGTTAGCGACACGAAAGACCCGTGCAGATTGTAAGGTACGCTCTAACCGCAACAATTATCGCACACATCAGTTCCGCTCTGTTATTGATCATATTGTGGTGAGTGAGTCGCTAAATGCTTCTCCTGCAAAGCAGAAGGTATTTGAAACACAAGATGTTCTGGACTACAAACTCAGCGACCACTGTCCAGTTTCAAAGACTATTAAATAGTAGATTTTAGATAACAGCAGATTGTAGATAACTGAAAATAATAGAAACAGTAAATATAGAAAGAGGCTGACTGACTTTCGTGCTGAAAGCGAGTCAACCTCTATGCTTGGTCAGCTCAAAACGGATAACGTCAAAGCCAATGTAATCAGCTATAAGCTTGCTACTAACACGTTTTGTTCATACGATCCGCCAGCCACATTCCCACCAGCATGCTTATCATAAACACCCACACCGTCGGGTTGCCGCCACTTAGGCTGGTTACCGCAGGGCCTGGGCAAAAGCCTGCAATCCCCCAGCCTAAGCCAAACGCTGTAGATCCAAGAATCAGCTTTCTGTCTATCAACGGATTGTTACGGCTATCTAACGGCTCGCCATTGATGGCTTTAGCGCGCTTTTTAATGACCAGATGATAAAACGGTGCAAAGACCAATAGCGCGCCACCCATGACGAATGCCAAACTAATGTCCCAGTTACCGGTAATGTCTAAGAAGCCGAGTACCTTCTCAGGATCAACCATCCCTGAGATGATCATGCCAGAGCCAAAAAGAATACCTGCGACCAAACCGATAACGATAGTAAATGAAGCGTTTTTCATTATGCCCCCAAGCCAGTCAGATTCTTGATAAACACGGTTACGATTGCCACACCCATAAATACACAGGTCGCAACAATAGAACGTTTAGATAAACGCGCCATTCCGACAATGCCATGCCCGCTAGTACAACCGTTCGCTGTTTTAGTACCAAAGCCCACCAGAAGGCCAGCAATAATCACTAAAGCGAGATTCATCTCTTCTAACTGCGGAAGTTGGTAGCCCGTCGGAATTAATAGCCAACCACTTGCGACCATTCCCACAACAAAGGCTATACGCCAGTGTTTTTCGGTGTTTGCTGTATCCGCATCTTTACGTTCTTTGTTGCTGGTGCCAGTTGGCAATAATCGGCTGACAATGCCACTAATGCCAGCAACTCGACCAATCCCCAACATTAAAACAATGGCCGACACGCCTAACAACATGCCGCCGAAAAAAGCATCCCAAGGAATCAAACTAAGCACAAACCTCTCCTATCCACAAACATCATAAACTCATAACAACCTATAAATTAGAGTTTACTAATAAATATAAATTAGTCAATGCTAATGTACTGCGAGTATGTGTCGTTTTGTAAGTCTGGAATTAACAAGCGCCCTGCATGAAAAAAGCCCCTAGGTGTTAACCTAAGGGCTTAAGATTTATTCTGTCTTTGGTAAAGAACAGCTATTTGACCTTGTTCTTCTCAGCAATCCATTGCGACATGTACTTCGTGCTCGCCATACTATGGTGCTTAAGCATTGAACCAAAGAAATTATTCAGTCGATGCGCATCAAGCTCAGAACCTAGCGCAGTCAGTCGCTCGATCAATTTGTCGCCCAGTTGATTCTGTTCATAGTGCGCTTCAAGAATTGAATGACATTGGCTTTGAGCTTTAAGCCATTTCTTTTCATCTTTATAAAGAGCGACAGCTTGTTCAACAAACTCATCAATATCATCTGACACTGCGCCCGGCCATTGCAGTTCACCTTGCGGTAGCATGCCTTCACTGCCGATCTCGCTGGTTACATTCGGAGTTTGCAGCTTCATCGCATCAAGTAACTTGCCTTTAATGCCAGCGCCAAAACGTAATGGCGCAACACAAACACGTGCATCTTCCATCACTTCTTGAGCATCTTTAGCCCAACCTTTGATATGGAAACCGGTTTTTGGATTATGCAAAGCGGTTGCTTTTGGCGGCGGATACGATCCATAAATATGAAGTTCAGTGTCAGGTAACTGTTTACGAATCTTCGGCCAAATCTTCTGTAGCTGAAGTACGGCATCCCAGTTCGGTGCGTGTCTAAAGTTGCCTATCGTCATGAAATGCTTACGTTCTTCAAAGCTTTTCGTGCTTTCAGGAAGCGTATTAAGATCAACCATGAACGGCAGATGATGAAGCAGTTTGGGATCGATATTGAACTCAGATTGAAGCAGTTCCATCTCGTAACTTGAAATGATCAACGAAAGATCACAGCGCAAAATCGCGGCAATTTCACGTTTAGCCAAGTCACTGTACAGGTGCTCTTTCGTTAACTCTGTCTCTTTCTTAACAGCTTCATGTCGAGCATTGCGTAGGAATTGTAAATCTTCAGTATCCAGTAGCTTAAAGGCATTGGGACATACCTTCTCGACGCGCCAGCCGAATTGCTCTTCCATCATAAAACGGTCAAACATCACAACATCGGGCTGCAGCTCTTCAATGTAATCGTCAAAGCTATCGCAATTTAACTGTATAGATTGGCTTGTGATGCCCTCTTCAGAGAGATCAATCATGTGCTCGGTTTCTTGAGCGGGTGTTGCAAATTCAACTGACCAACCTTGTCTCTTAAATAGACGTAAAAGAGACATCATATGGCTGCCAGCCGCCGATGAATTCGGTTCTGGCCAAACGTAGCCAATTGCTAAAACTTTCTTCAAAATACTTCCTAAGAAATAACAAAAGGGCCACAGAAGCCCCTAATAAAACGTTAATCGAGTTATGCCGCTGATAATAATGGTTCTAAGAACTCAGCGATCAGATTCGTTCACCTACATTGCGAGCTATCATAAGCACTTCATCGGCTGAGTAAAAGTTTGAAATCGTGGTTTCGACTTGAGCGCCCAATGTCGACTGATAGAGCTTTTGTGCAAAGTTATCTGCTCTGGTGGTCACTAATACATGTTTTAGTGTCGAGCCCTGCTCTGATAGCTTCTGCTTCACTTGAGGCAAAGAGTCTAGAATCAGCTTTTTGCCCAATCCTTGCCCCTGAGCACTCGGTAACACAGCAAGTTGTTCTAGCTCCAAAACAGCTTCAGGCCTAAACCCACTCTTTTGAACCCAAATAATGTAGCCGACAATCTCGCCATCGCTTTCAGCAACAAAGTTAAGAAAGCGTGGCGCAGCATTTAAGTTACATTGTAACCAATTTTTTGAGTTTTGCTGTCGAACAAAAGTAGCTTGGTGAACTAAAGCCGCTCCATCGAGGTCGGCTTCTGTCATAAAACGAACTTGCGCCATGCTGCTACTCATTCTCAGAATTAGGACGCGTTTTACAGTGTAAAATGGCTTTCTCTAGAAGTTCTAATGCCGAGCTATCTGCTTCTGGAAGCTTAGCGTCCGATTGACCTAACGGATCAACACGGCTACCCCACTTAATATGGCCTGCCCCCCAAGTTAAACCGGCACCGAATGCCGCCACAAGGATGTTTGAGTTCGGTTTAACAAAGCCTTGCTCTAACGATTCACACAATGCAATTGGCACAGTCGCAGCCGACGTGTTGCCATAGTTTTGAATGTTCACAAACGCTTTCTCACGTTCAATGCCCGCCATATCACACAGAGTTTGAATAATTCGGATGTTCGCTTGGTGCGGAATCACAACATCGATGTTTTCAGTTGAGATGCCAGTGCGACTCAATACTGTATGTGCTGCAGCGCCCATTCCTTTCACTGCACGCTTGAAGATCTCTTTACCAACGAAATCAAAATCCCAGTAACCGTTATCAGCAGCAAAGCGGTCCATAGACGTACCGAATTTTGGTACTGCTAGAATGTCACGGCCCTCTGCGTCACAACCGATTTGAGCTTCTTGTAAACCCACTTGTTCTTCAGTACGCGATAAAACCACAGCGCCAGCGCCATCACCGAATAGAACCGCAGTATCACGCTTGGTCCAGTCGATGAAGAATGAAAGACGCTCTGCACCCACAACGATCGCATTGCGGTAGTTGCCCGCTTGAATCAATCGAGTTGCTGTTTCAACACCGTAGATAAAGCCTGTACACGCTGCATTAAGGTCAAAAGCTGCTGCGCTCTTGATGCCTAAGTTCTGTTGAACTTTAGACGCGGTATTTGGAATAAGAGAGTCTGGACTGCACGTCGCTACGATCACAAGATCGATATCTTCGGCTGTTAAACCAGCACACGCCATTGCATGTTGAGCAGCAACGGTCGCTAGCTCAGAGGTATTTACATGACTGATACGACGATTTTCGATACCAGTTCGAGTACGAATCCACTCGTCAGACGTATCAATGAAAGTGCTTAAATCATCATTGGATAGCACGGCTGGTGGCAGACACTTTCCCCAGCCCGTAATTTCAGCGTAAAATTTTGTCATCATTTACCTGTTTATTGTTTGTTTTTATTTGAGTATCTTATTCTTGTTTTAAACAGTATAAGCGTTCCGTACATGATTCGTAAATCGCGTTAGGCACGGAGACGCAATAAAAAGAGAAAGTTATGTCTACATTCAACACACGTTGCCCTTCTTGCGGTGGCGTAAACCGAGTTCCTTCAGAAAGAATTTCAGAAAGCCCTACTTGTGGTAAGTGCAAAAACGCACTTCTAGACGGTGCACCAATCGAAGGTACGTCACTGAATTTCCAATCAATTTTGAACAGTTCACAGCCTGTCGTTGTCGATTTTTGGGCGACATGGTGCAACCCATGTGTAGGTTTCGCACCTGTATTTAGCGATGTCGCTAAAGAGCGCGCTGGCGATGTTCGATTTGTTAAAATTGATACCGAAGCTCAACAGCAACTGGCGGCTATGTATCAAATCAGAAGCATCCCAACGGTGATGGTGTTCAAGAACGGTCAACGTGTTGATACGATTAACGGTGCACTGCCAAAAGGTCAATTTGATCAGTGGCTTAATCAAGCACTAACTAAGTAATACTATTGGTTAAGCTATTGATTTAGCATTACTTAATTCTAAGTAAGCACACAAAAATAGGTTAGAGAGTCTTACCAAATCAAGACTATCTAACCTACTGTTTTATTTATGGTTATCACTTAACTTCTTGAATAAAACTACAGCTTCGCCTTTCGCTTGAATATTAGATTCTTGCTTGCCAAACCCGTATTGCTGTTTGATTTGATCTGCGACTTTCTCAGCAATCATAATGGTTGGTGCATTGGTGTTTGCCCCAATCAGTGTCGGCATCACAGAAGCATCAATGACTCTCAAATTATCCAATCCATAAACTTTGAGATCTTTATCTACCACAGCTAAAGAATCGCTACTAGGTCCCATTTTACAGGTCCCGATCGGGTGATACTGAGTGTCTGCACGATTGCGAATATCTTGCTCGATAGCCTTGTCATCACTGGCGTCCACAGGGTAGAAAGCATTGCCTCGGATATCATCAAACGCGGAACTCTCTAACATTTGATACTGCTTCTTCCAGCCCTTAATCATGATCTCCATGTCTTCAGGATGACTGAAAAACGCAGGATCGATCTTAGGCGGATCATAGGGATCATTACTATTGAGCGTTACGGTGCCGTAGCTCTTCGGTCGCAATAAGGTGACATGAGAGGTAAAGCCATGACTGGTATGAATTTTTCTAGCATGGTCATCTACAACAGCGACCACAAATACAAACTCTAAATCCGGTACAGCGATATGATCTTCGGAACAGAGAAAGCCTATTCCCTCTGCAAAATTACTGCTCATTTTACCGCGGCGTTCTTTGTGCCATAGTGGTAAGGCTTTGGTCATTTCAGAGGCCATTTGCAGCGAGATACCAAAAGTTTCACTCTTTTCACTGCATTTATACGAATGTACTAAGTCGATATGATCTTGAAGGTTCTTGCCCACTCCAGGTAATTCATGAACCTGTTCGATTCCATGTGTCTCTAGTTCAGTTTGAGCACCGACACCAGACAGTAACAGCAATTGGGGAGAACCAAACGCGCCAGCGGAAAGAATCACTTCTTTGTTGCATCGTATCTGATAACGCTTTCCGCTAGAACCATATTCAACACCAATCGCCTTCTTGCCTTCAAACAAAACCTTATGTGTGGTGGCTTTAGTCACAACCGTGAGATTCGATCGTGAAAGGTTTGGCGTTAAGTAAGCCTTGGCAGCACTGCATCGTTCACCATTCAGCTGTGTTACCTGCGTCGGCATCGCCCCAAACTGAGCAGCGCCGTTAATATCCTCATTGCGAGGTACACCTATCGATTCACACGCCGTTAAATAACGTTCCAACATAGGGCTTGGCGATCTAAGATTGGCCACATTAAGAGGACCACCTTGGCCATGGAACTCATCTTGGTGGACTTCGTTGTTTTCTGCTTTCTTAAAGTAAGGCAAACAGGATTCATAGTTCCAGCCAGCATTGCCCAAGCTTTCCCATCTATCGTAGTCATAGCGATGTCCACGAGCGTACATCATGGCATTGATAGAGCTAGAACCGCCAAGTGTCTTACCTCTAGGCTGATAGCCTTTACGACCGTTCAAACCCGGCTGTTCAACCGTTTCGAATGCCCAATTATTGAGTTTGGTTGGCATCATCGCCACCACGCCAACGGGTGTGTGAATGAATGGGCTGGTGTCTTTACCACCCGCTTCTAACAAGCAAACCGTCACATCAGGATCTTCCGACAGCC
The DNA here is from genome assembly GCF_041471405.1 of Vibrio sp. 10N.261.52.C11. Lineage (NCBI taxonomy): Bacteria > Pseudomonadati > Pseudomonadota > Gammaproteobacteria > Vibrionales > Vibrionaceae > Vibrio > Vibrio sp. 10N.261.52.C11. The sequence continues at coordinate 34,424 of NZ_JBFROI010000033.1, read as the reverse complement.
GAGAAGCCATCACACACCCAGCTGAACCACCGCCAACAATAATAAAATCATAACTATCCATTTGCCATCTCCGCTATTTCTAGTGGGTGTAACTCACGCTTCAAGATTTTTCCGGTTGCTGTCATGGGTAAGGCTTTACGAATGAATACCTTACGCGGGTATTTGTAGTCGGCGAGTTGCTCACGACACCATGCTATCAAGGCGGCACTATCACATTGCGTATGTTCGTGAAGAACCACATGCGCGTGGATCTCCTCGCCTAAATGTTCATGATGCTCGCCTACCACCGCGACCATTTCGACATCGGGGTGACACATCAACACTTCTTCGACTTCACGTGGATAAACGTTGTACCCACCACGAATAATCATGTCTTTAACACGGTCAACAATGAACAAATTGCCATGCTCATCGACGCGACCGATATCTCCCGTTAAGAACCAACCATCACGAATAGATTCAGCTGTCGCCTCTGGCCTTTGATAATAGCCTTTCATCACACTTGGGCTTTTAATGCAGACTTCGCCGAGTTCACCCATAGCGACAGAGTTGCCTTGTATATCAGTAATCTTGATGAGGTGGCCACATAAAGGCTGACCGACACTACCCGATAAACGATCGCCATCAATATGATTAAAGGTCGCAACCGGCGCCGTTTCCGAGAGCCCATAACCTTCTAAGACTGGTAATTCAAAACGAGATTCAAACTGTCGTATAACCTCAAGCGGCATAGAAGCACCGCCAGAAACACCTAACCTCAAGCTGTGTTTAACCTGTTCAGAGCGTTTGCTTGTGTTTTCTAAACTATCAGAAGACTCTTCTCCCGCCTTTAATAGCGCGATATACATAGTAGGAACACCCGCAAACACGCTGACTTTATGGCTAATGATCTGTTCAATAACCAATGACGGTTCAAAACGAGGAATCAACACCATGGTGGACCCTGTTAGCACACTCGCGTTCATCATCACCGTCTGACCGAAGCTATGGAATAAAGGCAGTGTAGCCATTGTGGTGTCGCTGTACTCCAATCTCATTAGATACTGTGACGACATCGCATTGGTTTGCATGTTGGTGTGGGAAAGCTCAGCCCCTTTTGGTTGACCCGTCGTGCCAGAGGTATAAAGGATCACAGCGGTATCATCGCCATGACAAGCCACAGACTCAAAAGGAGTAAAAGGTTGTGCCAACCAATCAGCGATTGATTCATGCTCCTCATTACTTTCTAAAGTAGTGTCTGTGTTTGTTGGGATAGGCATCTCGACAAAGTGTTCACAGTGGTTTGCCTGCTCAAAACCTTGTAAACCATAGCGACCAATTGGAAGCTCTTCACTGCCGTCAAAACATAAATAGGCCTTCGCGTTAGAGTCATTAAGGTGATAAGCGATCTCTCTGGCCTTGAATAGCACGTTCAAAGGCACGACTACACAACCCGCTTTTAGAATCCCGTAATAGGCTATCGGAAAGTAAGTCACGTTCGGGCATGACAACGCTACCTTATCTCCGTTCTGCAACCCAAGTCTTTTCAAGTTAGCAGCCACGTTTCCAGAAAGTTGTTCTAACTGAGAAAAACTGATTTCATCCGATCCCATACGCAGAGCGGCTTTAGTTGGAAAAAGCGAAGCGCTACGCTCCAAATTAACAGCAAGATTGTGCATCCATGATCTCCTTGTGCGGCTTAGACCTGTTTGTGACGGTCACCGTAGACGTTCTAATCGTTGTAATAAGTCTCTTTCTTGTCATCACGAGCCTGCACGTTGGTGTGTCATGTAGATAAGAGTCGTTATTGAGCAAAATGTTTGAGACGCTCCAATGTGCAGCCCAATAAATTACAACATTTCGATAACATTTCGAACAGGTTTCAAAAAGACAAAAACCGGTGATATTCGGACACAGCCTGCGCTAGCCCAATAAAACCTTGCACACATAAACCAAAATTTGGAACAAGCTTGCGAAAGTGAGAACAAGCAACAGGCGTAAATGTTAAAAGTTCGGTTAAGATATCGATATTCAACAAGAGGCAGCTTATGGAATACACCGCAGTTTACGAACCCGACATGCAAGCATTCGGCATTCTGGATCTTCAGTTGCTGCATCGTTACCTGTCGCCTGTTCTCAGTATCGAAGAGTTGCTCGAAGGCAGTAACATCGATGCTCTCCAACTCAACACACCCGATACACACATCACTTTGGCGCAAAAGCTTGCTGTGTTCAGTAATGCGTTAGCGAATTCCAACGAAGACGGATTGGGGCTTAAAGTTGGCCAACAAGCGAGGTTCAGCGATTTCGGCGTGCTCGGTTATGCGGTGTTTAGCAGCGAAACACTACTCGATGCCTTTTTAATCGGGTTTAAGTATCTGCAACTTGCTGGCCCTGTCCTCAGAAAAACCATGTCTGTAGAAGACAACATTGGTTACTTTCGCGCAGAGCAACTTATCGAACTCGATTCTTTACTGCCCTTTTGTTGTGAATACTGGTTCGCAGCGATACACAGTTTGTGCGAAGAGGTCTTACAGCAGCCCTTTCCTTCTCAAGTGATCCGCTTCCCCTATCCAAAACCTGAATACGGCGATCTATACACAGAGATTTTCCGCTGCCCGGTTGAATTCAATAGTGACCGGCTTGAATGGGAGTTCGACGCAACCACCTTGTATTCATCTCTTCCTACCGCCAACCCCATCACTTTACAGATGTGCTTAAAATCGTGTGATGACATGTTGGCAAAAGTCAGTGCACCCAGTAGCCTCAAAGAGAAAGTCTCTCAGATGCTGATTGAAAGGCCAGGATGTTACCCTTCTATAGAATCCATTTCTTCAGAACTGGGCATGTCTTCTCGAACTCTGCGTCGTCACCTGAAAGCAGCGGATACGAGCTATCAGAAGATACTGGACCATGTTCGCTTTCACCTTTCCCGGCACTACCTTTCTTCAACTCGAATGAGTATTGAAGAGATATCTGAACGAGTTGGCTTTTCTGATAGCGCTAACTTTCGTCATGCCTTTCGTAAGTGGAGTGGTAACTCGCCACGTCAATACCGTAAAGAAACGGTCTAACACTTAAAATCCCACTCAATCCAAATCATAAAAAGACAATCACGCTGCAATCTTTTTCTAAATTAAACCACCAATGAACAACGGCTTAACGACTTTTTGCCCGCATAAAATCTCGCCAAACCACCAAATATCGCAACCGTATTTTAGTTTAGTTGGTCGATAAATTTCTTTTATCTTAACGACCATTTTTATTTGTTTTACCCAATTCAGTTTCTCCCCCATAGTCGCGGAAAATTCATCGTTTCTTTTACTATCAGAGGCTCATGCATTGGACAACATCCAACCAACAACTCGCATAACTGTTCCTGTTATTGCATTGTCTTTTTACGCGATCGCTTCAGGCTACTTAATGAGTTCATTACCATTAATGCTGTCTGAGTATGGCTTAGACAAAGATCTATCGAGTTGGTTGGCGAGTGCATTCTATGCAGGTCTACTGGCTGGTACATTATTGATTGAACGTGCCATTGCGCGTGTTGGCCACAAAGATGCGTTCGTCATCGCATTGAGTGTGTTCATCGCAACGATCCTTGTATTGCCATTGATCCCACACCAAGCAGTATGGCTACTAGCTCGCTTTGTGGCTGGTGTGGCGGTTGCAGGTATCTTCGTGATTGTAGAGTCTTGGCTAATGAGCGGTGACGAGTCACAACGCGCAAAACGTCTCGCTATCTACATGTGTTCACTGTACGGCGGTTCTGCAGTTGGTCAGCTTGGTATCGGTTACTTAGGTATTACTGGTGGCGTACCTTTCATCGCAATGTTCACCCTTCTGTTTGGTGCGATCATTGTGCTGATGTACGGACAAGCAACTCCACCACAGATCCACGATGCGCAATCTTTGTCTTTAAAGCAGATCAGCAAATTAAGCCACAGCGCGCTAATTGGCTGCATTGTTTCCGGATTAACGCTAGGTGCGATTTACGGCTTGATGCCAGTTGAACTTGCTCAACGTAACATTGCACACGAAGACATTGGTGGTTTGATGGCTTTGGTTATCATGGGTGGTATGGCTGTACAGCCGATGGTGACTTGGTTATCTCACCACGTAGGACAAGTGTTATTAATGGCTCTGTTCTGCCTGCTAGGGGTTGCAAGCATTGGTGTGCTGACTATCAATCACGATTTCTACGTACTAGGCATGAGCTTGTTCGTATTAGGCATGGCCACATTTGCGCTATACCCAATCGCGATTAACTTAGGTTGCCGTAACCTTGACCCAAGCTACTTGGTGTCAGTGACTCAAATCATGCTACTTTGCTACAGCATCGGTTCTGTTGCGGGACCAATCGTTGCAGACAGCTTTATGGATTCACAAGCAGGATTGTTCACTTACCTGTTCGCGTCTCTACTTGCTACAACGATCTACATGTTGATTGCTAGCCTAAAGCGCTCTCACCTACAGATTGCAGGCGAGTAAGCTTAAATAGACAGACACCAGATACGTGTCATTAGGGCTCCGAGTTAAGACTTCATGTCTAAGCGAAGGGCCCTTTTCAACTCATGCCTATATGTAACCTTCTTCTCCCACACTTCTCATTTCATCGTGCAAGGCTAACCAAGAAGTCGATGGCTCTTTCGATATTGACTGGGTGATAAACCGAAATGCTTTTTGAAGCGATGCGAAAAGTTATAAGGATCTTTGTAGCCCAAGCGATTAGCAATCATAGAAACTGACCAATCTTGATATTTCAACAGGCTGGTGGCTTTATCCATGCGTAATTGAATCAATTTACTGCGTGGAGACAGGTTAAATAGCGTCTTGGTGACTCGATTGAGCTGCTCTTCACTGATGAACACTCTTTCGGCCATCCCTGCCACTGTCCATGGCTGGTGCAGACTACTTTCAATTTCGTTATAGAGCGCTTGAACACGTGCAGTGGTGCTGGTCGACTTAGGCTCAAACCCCGTCAACGTTCGAATAATCTCACTCAAGAGTAACTTACGGTAACTGGCTCTGCCGCCTATCTCAAAGTAAACCAAGTTCATTAATGACCAGATCTGCTCACACTCTCCAAAAGGCACAACCCCCTGACCTAAACTTGCAATGTGCTGCCACTGCTTAGTGTCAGGCGTCAACATCCACGCCATTTTCCAATAATTATATTGAGGATCGAGTTCAAAACGAAATGGGGTTTCAGCAGGAAGCACCACGAGTGTATAAGGCGTAATCGCTTTGACCGATGCTGCGGTTGTTAGAATCCCGCCACCTTCCATAGTGAAAATCAACGTATGAACATTAACGGATTCGCGCTCAACCCAGTAGCCATCATATAGCTTCGCCATGCCGCCCATATAGACACCAAAGCTTTTCATCTCTGGAATATCTTCAACGGTCAAAAAACGTTCTTTACACTGTTCAGCGAGAAAAACATCATCATGCCAAGTTGATTTTGGTCTCATTGAATCAATGACGGATTTGCACAGGTTTTGTTGTTTTTTAAACATGTTGTTACTTCGCTCAAATCACTATAGTTCTGCCATAAATCGGAGAACTTATGACAACTAACATCAACCCTAACTCATCTATGAATAACAAGCCAGAGAGCATCTTACCTCGTATCGTTAAACTTGGTTTGCCTGTTGCTTTGCAAAGTGCGCTTGTCGCTATTCTTGCCCTTGCTGACGTATTAATGGTCAGTGATTATGGTATGGAAGCAGCTGCGGCTGTGGGAATTGCATCAAAATGGCACTTCGTTGCTATTATGATTATGGCAGGGTTGGCCTCAGCAAATGGAACATTAGTCGCTCAATACTGGGGAAAGAATGACCGAAAAAGCGCGCGAACGGTATCATCTATCGCAATGGTGTTTGGCTTAAAAGTTCTGCTGCCTGTTACTGCAATCATCACTCTTGGTTCTCAGTTTTTAATGATGTTGCAGACCAGCGATCAAACCGTGATTGAACTTGGCGCGACTTACCTGTGGTATGGATTCCCTGTCCTTCTGCTGACTCACATTGTGGTCGTGGTAGAAGCAAGCATGCGCTCATCAGGTGACACCGTAACACCACTATTACTTGGTGCGGTCACGATTGCCCTCAACATCGCACTTAACTTCGTACTCATTAAAGGTGCCTTCGGTATTCCAGCGATGGGCGTTGCAGGTGCGGCATTGGCAACCACTTTAGCGCGCTTGATTCAAGTGGGTTTGATGTATGGCTATATGCGCATGCGTAAACACTGGTTGTTAACCACGCCTAGCTCACCACATCGTCCGTCATTATGGTTGTCTTACCGTCGTATTGCTTTGCCACTAACGATGAATGCCGTGTTATGGGCAATGGGTACTATGGCATACCAAATGATCTTCGGTCACATGGGCACAACGGAACTTGCTGTGTTCTCTATGCTCGCGCCTTTTGAGTCGCTGTGTTACTCGATATTCTTTGGTATTTCTGTAGCGTGTTCCGTGTTGCTTGGTCACTCACTCGGTCGTGATGAGTTTGATGACGCTATGAGTATGGGTCTGACGTTCATCAAAGCCGTGGTTGGTTTTGGTGCGGTTGTAGGCTTGCTATTGTTTATGGGTAAAGAGCACGTTCTGTCATGGCTAAACCTGACCAAAGACGCTTTATACCCGCTTGCTTCACCTGCGATGATGATCATGTGCTTTGCGGTCGTGATTCGCATGCTCAACATGGTGATCATTAACGGTATTATTCGTGCTGGTGGTGATAATGCGTTCTGCCTTCGCATGGATTTCATCGCGATGTGGATGGTGGGCATTCCAGTATGTGTTTACGGCGCGTTTGTCGCTGGATGGGATTTCAAATACATCTATGGTTTGATGTTGGTGGAAGAAGTGGTGAAACTGGCAATTTGTTCTCATCGTTACCTAAGCCGACGCTGGATTAACAACCTCACAGTGACCTATGACGAGCCTCAAGCGGCATAGGCTACTTGGCTAGATTCAAGCTGAGATGGAAGTGTATCTACATCAAAAAGGTCTGCGCAATCAGACCTTTTTCGTTTCTTCAGCAACCACTTTTAAACGCCAGTTACTTCTTATTCATTCGGATATGGCGGTTCGACACATTCGACAGTGGCTTCTCAGACACTTTTCGCTTTTCATGTATCAAATGTCTGATCGCTAAAATCGGATGCTTGAGTAACATTCTTGGCCCAGCATAGCGCATGACTAAACGCATCTGCTCTTTCGGATCGGGCTTATAGCAATGAATCGGACACTTATTACAGGTCGGTTTGGCTTCACCATAAGGGCATCTATCCAGTCGTGTTTCGGCGTAACGCAACAGTTGCTCACACTCCTCACATAACGCGTTATTCTGACGAACTTCACCGTGGTGATCTTTGCAATAGATGTGCACCATCGCAATAACGGTTTTGTACTCCGTTGCGAGCTCACCTTGTAGAATATTGTTATGTTGGAACATGTTTTAATTACCTAATGAGAAACCGTACAGGTTGAGATTAACGCTTTCGCTTATCACACCTTCAACTCGCTCGAACACAAAGCCTAACTTAGTCAGTAGTGTGATACTTCGAATGTTATCAGAGGTAGTGATGGCAACTAAATGATCGATATCAGCATTCTGCTTAGCTTGTTCAATTATCGCCTCCGCGGCTTCTTGGGCAAAGCCTTGACCATAAAACTCAGGAGCAAACCCGTAGCCAATATCATGCGACGCTAAGGTGTCTCTTTTTATTAATCCGCAGATACCAATTGGCGTTGAAGTTTCTTTGATTTCAACCATCAACAAACAGACACCCTTCTCTTCATGCATCTTAAGAATGTTGTTTTCAATGTACTCGACAGCCTTTTCAGTGTCGTTGATTTCCTTATCACCAATGTAACGCAGGAAATCTTCTGAGCTGTATAGTCGTTGAATAAACGCCGCATCTTGAGGTGTGATCATTCTTAATCTTAAACGTTCGGTCTCGACTGACTGCATAGTGATATTTTCCTTGCTGAATACCATGTAAATATTGAGTTCTAGAGCTAAAATGATTATCCTCCACCGCCTAAACTAAATACAAGGCTATGCAGCAATGAACCGTAAGAAAAAAATCAATCAAATTCTAAAAAAGAAGCAGAAACAGGCGAATTCTAAACTGCATAGTAGCAACAAGCCTCGCTACATCTCTAAAGCTGACCGTGCAAAAATGGAAGCTGAAGAACAAGCGAAAGCAGCTCAAGAGCAAGCTGAAGGTTCAGTAGAAGCAACGGTTGAAGCTGAAGAGACAAAAGCTGCAGAGTAAGTTTATACTCGCAGTCCTCTTGTCTGACACTCTTTTCAGAGCCAACAGACAAGAACAAAAAAGCAGCCTCAAATTGGGCTGCTTTTTTGATCCTACCATTTTTAATCGCGCTGGTTAGCCTTTGAATGGCTGCACTTCCCAACGGGCAAACGGTGCTTTTGCGTTGATTCCCGCTCTGCCCCAACGATCAACAGAATCCACTACCAAGATACGCTCATTCGGTACCAATGATTTAATCAAGTTGCTTGGCTTTTTCGCTGTAACTAACCATAGAGCATCATCTTCCGAAAACATCGCTTTGAGTTTGGCTTTGTCTTGAACTGTCCATTCCAGTTCAGCTTTGAATATACGCTCTTCAACAAACAGTTGACTACCTGAAGCGAAATCTTCCAAGCTTTCTGAAATCAATAACACTGAATCTACATCATTATCCAGTAATACCGCCTGTTGCTTGTTAATCAGTTCTCGAACATCAAGCATCACACGCTGTAAGTTGCTATCAATCGTATCTGCTTGCGCCGGCCACAATAACTTAAAGTCATCAGCCACAATTGCCGCCATACGCGTTAGATTGGTTGGGTTTAACCATGCGTATTTAGACACATCACCATTCGACAATGTAAGCGCAGCAACGCCTTGTGCACGCGGTGTAATCGCTTGAGCGGCATCAACCTCAACTAAACGGATATTGCTTTGTCTTGCGTATACAAACGTAGGGTCGGCTTGCCAGATCGATGACAACGTTACCGCAACGGTCGCCTTTTCACCCGATTGAAGCACTTTACTCGCACCCTTGGTAGCAAACCAATTCGGCAGACGGTCAATACCGTAGCGCTTAGGTGGTAGATATTCGGTCGTAATGTCCGTGCCTTTGGTTAGCTCTGTCGCCAATGCATAAGTCACAGGTGTACTGGTTAGGATGTCTTCTGCATTCACGTTCAGTGACATCAAAGAACCAGCCATTAATACACTACCAAGTACACTCACTTGAGCCGTTGCTTTTACTGAGCTAGCGATACGATTCATTAAACAAGTCATGATTACGCCTTTCTTACAATTCGGTATAGCGTTGCCGCTAGGAAAAATGTTGCAGAAACGATGATGATTGAAGCGCCCGAAGGTACTGGCAGTTTCAACTCCATAGGTAAGACGGTTCCAACTAAACACGCGACCGTTGCCAGTAATGCCGACAGCAATACAAAGCTGCCCATGCGTTTAGTTAGCAAGCGAGCGGTAGCACCTGGAATCAGCAATAACGCGCCAACCAGAACAGCACCTACGATCTTCACCGCTGCAATCGTCACTAAGGTGATCATCATGACAAACAAGTAGTCGTAGAAACTGGTGTTATAACCACGAACCTTGGCAATATCAGGGCTGATACAGGTTAGAAGAATACGGTTGAACGTCGGTATCAAGAGCAAAATAATGATCGCGCAGCTGCCTGCGAGAATCGCTAAGTCTTGGTCTGTTACCGTCAAAATCGAACCAAATAGTACGTTCTCAAGCATGTGGATGTTGATCTTACGCGCCACGTACATCAGCAATGCCGCACCCACTGCCAGTGCTAAAGCAAGGAAAACGCCAACTAAAGTATCGTATGGCACATTGGTTCTGTTTCTTACAAAGTGAAGAAGCAGCGCGAAGATCATACAGAAGCTAAACAAACCAATAATTGGGTTTTCTGGTGGCTCGCCAAGCAAAACACCAATAGCGATACCGGTTAACGCTGCGTGGCCGACGGCTTCTGAGAAGAAAGCCAGACGCTTGGCAATCACCAAAGTACCCAGACCACCTAACAGAGGACCAAGTAGTAACGCTGCAACCAAAGCATTGACCATGAAGGCATACATGAAACTGTCTGATAACAAGCCCGCTTCCACGCCACTAATGGCTAGTTGTCGTAACCAATCCATTACGCAACCTCCTTCGATTTGGTCATCGCAGAGCCACTGCTGTAGTGCTGGAACAGGCTCTCGATTTTACTTGGGTGTAAGACTTGTTCGTGTGGGCCACTATCAACCAAGAATCGATTCACAACATGTACGTTCGCTTCGAGTCGACGCACTGCCGTGACATCGTGGTGTACCGCAAGGATCGTACGACCTTCACTAACACATTCACGAATTAACGATTCAAGATAACGAACGCCCTGCTCGTCCATACCCGTGGTTGGTTCATCCAACACCAGTAGACTTGGGTTATCTAATAGCGCTTGGGCAAACAGCACGCGTTGCTGCTCACCACCCGATAACTGTCCCATGCGGCGGTCGCTACGAGTAACCATACCAACGCGATCTAATTGTGCGAGTGCAAGATCCAATTGCTTAGATTTACGACGCCAAAACAATGGGATTCGTGTTTGGTTAAGCAGTACGAAGTCCATTACAGTCAAAGGCAAGCTAGACTCGAAGGTCGCTTTTTGAGGTACGTAACCAATACTCTGCTTTTCTGGCCAGTGGATATTGATTTGGCCAGAGAAAGGCGTAAGGCCAAGCACAGAGCGCAGTAATGAAGTTTTACCGCCACCGTTTGGCCCCATGATCACATGACACTCGCCCGCTTTAAGTTCGAGCGAGATATCATCAAGAATTACGTTGTTATCGTATTGCAGACCGAGTTTATTAATTGAGATTGATGGACCTAACATTATGCGTTCCCGCTTTTAGCTTGGTTCGCCGCCGCAAATTTCATGGCTTCGATTAACGTCTCTAGGTTCTTCTTCATCTCAACTTCGACTTTATCGTCTTCATATTCACCGTGCGTCATGTGAGAGAAACGATAAAGCTGAACGCCTGTTTCCGCTTCAATTGTGTCAACAAAACGGTTTGGCATGTTTAACTCGTAAAACAGAACATCAATGCCTGATGCGCGGATCTTCTCGATCGTCTCTTGCAGTTGACTAGCACTTGGTTCAACACCGTGTGCAGGCTCGATTACTGCCGCAACATCCACACCAAACTCTTGAAGGATGTAGCCATAAGCATTATGTGTAGTCGCGACCTTCATACCTGAAGTATCTAACTCACCTAATGACAACATCGCATCGCGCTTCATAAAGCGAAATTGCTTTGCGTATTTACGTGCATTCTTACGATAAAAAGCCGCGTTGTCAGGGTCGAGCTTAGAGACCTCACTCGCGATGGTGTAAACCTTTTGAATTGTTGTCGAAAGCCCAACAAAGGTATGTGGGTTAACGGCACCTTGACCAACAGACTGACCAAGAGCAGGAAGTAGAGGCACTTCTTTGTTTGCTTCGATCACGACTAAGTCATCACGTTGCGCGGCTGAAATCACTTTAAGCGCAAAGTCATCGTGACCAATACCGTTTACTACGATTGCATCCATTTGGCTCAATCGTTTTATATCATTGGGTTGTGGTAAGTAGTTATGTGGGTTGAAACCTGCGTCAACCAAAGGAAGGATGTTCACTTTGTCGCCTACTACTGCTTTTACGTAGCTGTAGTAAGGTTGAAGCGTGATACCAATCGTCAGCTTGTTGCTGTCGATCTTATATTCTTTTGCCAATGCATTGGGTGCCATGAACACCGCTAATAACGACATGAACAGAGTCATAATTCGCATAGTAATTCTCTTATTATTAGTGAGCATCGCTTTCATGATGCTGTTCAATTTCTGATTCGTTCACGACCATTTTCCAACCCGTAGACTCTAGCGTGTGTTGGTCAAAAGTAGCGGGCTGTTTCGCTACACCGCCCAAGAAGATCCAGATTTCAGGAGAAACGCTGTTCGCATTTAAAATAAAGGAATCCGCAAAACCATGATCGGTAGGCGTAGCTTGTTCACTTGGAGTAGAAAAGTAATAACCACGCTCGTCCAGTACCCAAGCATGAGAACCTTTGCGCTTCCAACTCTGATCTTCTACAAACGGGGCAACCCATTCATCTTTAAGTGATGCAACACTCGGCCATTCACCATCTGAGTCCATGCGCAGGTCACGGATTTCTTCATGCGCTAAACGCAGCTCTGATAGCATCGCCAAGTTTTCTTGTTCAACATCAGTCACTAGAATTTGATGATCAAGCACTGCTTTAACGTGGGATTCAGCCTGATGAAATGGGATTGCGACAGTTGCAAAGCAAAGGATGAACACAATGATCAGTCCTACCCATTTGCCCTCTCTGCCGCCCGTATCAGCACGTACGCTTTGAATCATCATTTTTCACTGATCTCTACAACATCAACTTCAACTGGAAACTCATGACCTGAATCGAACACAAGGTAGAACTCAGTGTCAGGATGTGGGAATTCAACGATAGAACGTTTATCTGTCATCTCTTTTGCAATCAAGTTGTCTTCGTAATCGTACATCTCAACTGCGTAATCAATCGCTTTGCTGCCATCCGAATAACCCGCTTCACAAGCAACAGTCTTACCTTCAAACCAGCAGCTCATCAGTGGAAAGTGTGCTTGCGCAGGTAATGCAGCGAAACCAAGTCCCAATGCTAAGCAAGGAGTCATTAAAGCGTTAAGTTTTGTTTTTATTGTCATGGTTCGTACCCTAGCCACAGTGCAAATTCTCAGAAGTAAACTGAGCGATAAAGGGCTCAAATGAGCCCTTAAGTTTTTTTGATTCTTAATAAGGGATCTAGCCCCGATATCACAGACTATTGAAGCAGCGCTTCGAACGTTAGGTGAACGTTCGCGCTTGCTTTGTCTGCCAGTGGGTTGTCAATCAACTCACCTTTGTAGTTCGCTTTCATTACGTAACGACCTGCTACGTCTGGAGTAAACGTGATTTCACCGTTCTCATCACTCACCACATCAATCTGCTCTTGGTGGTTGCGGTAAAGCGTACCTTCACGAGTAATCTCCGCTTTCACGTCTTTCTGGATTTCACCGTTGTAGAAGAACTGGAATGTCACAGGTTCGCCTTCAACGATATCTGAAGGGTGTGTCACAGGCTTCATTTCTAGAAGCTTGCCTTCAATTTTGAACACTGAATCCGTTGGCTTACCTACCGTGATGTAGCTTTCTGCACGAGTGAAGCTGATCTGCGTTACCACGTCACGTGATTTTTCAGGTAGAACTGAGTCACGCTCAGCTTTGTTTGCTTTAATCCACTTCACCGTGTCACGGCGACCCGCTTTGTATTGCGTGTAGTAAGACGGCTGGTTGTTGATCGCCACTTTGTGTGTACCTTCTTCTTCAAAATAGAAGTCGAAGATTGAACGACGCTTGCCACGAATAACGAAGTTAGGACGCTCGCTGCGGCCATCTGGCATGATGACATGAGCATTTTCGCTGCCAGCAGGCTTATCAAAAACAAACGTACCGTGAGACGCAGTAACATCGAACGTTAGCCAATCGCCGCCTTCTTTCGATACGGTAAAGTGTGATGGCAAAATCCAGCGTGGGTGAGCTTGTGCCGTTGTCGTCGCTGCTAGGCCGAATGCCATCACACCCGCTAGTGCAAGTGCCTTAATTTTTGTCTGTTTCATCATGTTCAATTCCATTATTTATAATTGTTAGCCGTGTCGCTCTATCTGAGCCTACGATGACGACTGTCTATTCTGTTCAGTTTGCTTTTGCTATTCGCACTTACTATTTAGCGATGTAGTTCAGAGTGATTTCGCCCGTCTCTTCTGTCGCCTTTAGCTCATAAGAAGCATTTACATCCGTTAGCGATACTTTTTGACGAAGGTAATTACGGCCGCCGTGTTCGCGAACAACTTCGATATGAACCGTGTATTCGCCTTGCTCTAGAGCTTGGCCGTCATCGCTCTTACCATCCCAAACGAAACGGTACTGGCCAGCTGGGCGCGTTGCAGAAGTCACTGCATCAACCAATTCACGATCGTAACGCCCAACTTTTCTCCACCAGCTACGTAAGTCTTTAAGCCATTCATCTTTACCGACCCAAAGCTCAATGGTTTTCACTGACTTTCGTTCGCTGTTCTCTACCCACACCGCCACATAAGGACGCGCGTACATAGAGGTATCAACCTTTGGAAGCTTAAAGTTCACATCAAGTTTTGCCGTATCAGGAATCGCTTGTGCCATACCTAGGCTTGGCAAAAGAGATAAAGCAAGAAGCGCCTTGCTCCAGTTCATTTTTTTCATTTTTAACAACCTTTTAAATCCGTTTAACCTTAAGTTCGCTCTTCAATCCGATTCATCAATCGAATCAAGCGTTAAGGCACGGCGACAAAATAGATAACCAATGAGATTGCAGACCCAAACACCGTCCATTTGATGGAAGTATTAAGCGTCTTTTTCTTAGGTAACAGTAAGCACACGCCAGTAAGCACAAAGAAGATCATCAATAGCGCAGTGATATCGATAAACCATTTCCATACTTCACCGCTGTTACGACCTTTATGCAGATCGTTCAACAATGCGATAACGCCGTAATTAGTGGTTTCGACTTCTACAAACTCAGACGTAACGTCAACAAAAACGGAAGCGTTGTAGCCGGGTCCTTTGAAGTCCATAGATACCTCACCGATGAGCAACTCACCATCTTCAATCTCTGCATAGATGTCCAAACCAGAAGGAACGCCGGAGAGGTTGGCTTCTTCGAACAGAAACGTTTCAAAGGCTGTCTCGTCAGCTTTTAAACGTCCGTCTTGAACCGTAAATAAACTTGTAGGAAGCGTTAGCGTAGAGCGTTGGATATTGGGTTGGCTTGATTCAAATAACTCAGGTCGGTTCAGGGTGATACCGGTTACTGAGAAAAAAAGAACCACGAACAGAAGCGCCATAGAAATATAAACATGAAGTCGACGAGCCCATGACTGAACCGCCCTACTTTTTAACGACATACAAACCAATACCTATAAATTTTATGGCGACAATTTAGTTGATAATCATTCGTATTGGCATTCAATTTACATTGTTTACGTTTGCCGAGTGGCGTAAGGAAATTTACATAACATTACATGGGAAGTAATCGAACTGTATGCATATTCTTGCTAACGTGTACTAAAGGGGTTTGATTCGTTTTATTAGAGGTTATTGATAACAGGGTCAAAGCTCAAAAAAGCTCAATCTCAACATGCTTGATTGAGATGGGTTTAAGGTAACAGTCGTAGCTTTAAGGATAGAAAGTTGGGACTATTTGATCACTGGTTTGATGATAGCTAATGAAGCTTAAAAGGATTTGAAATGCGTATTTTTGTTTTGGCTTTTGCTGCGCTAGTGACGGCGTGCACCAGCCAAATAATCAGCACGGAAGAACATATTCAAGAATACATCGGTTCAGACATAACCGATGTACAAGAACGTTATCTCACCGAACGGTCACGCCCTATCAGTTTTTGGGCGTCTCGAAACTATGCTTGGATTGAAACCAAGAAACCGTTAGACAATGGTTATACAGTACACGCATTCAAAAACCCTTATCGTGACTGCACCATTAATTGGGTTGCTGATACCAGCGGCGTGATTCAAAGTGCTACGTCCAGCGGCACGATGTGCGAGCCTTAACTGCCGCATTGGAACGATAAAGTTCAAAAAGCTTTAACCGCCAAAAATTAAAAAGGGTGTCATTTGAACCATCAAATGACACCCTTTTCTATTTACTACTTTCTCTTGTCTTCTTTTGCGTTAACAGCAGTTAGACGTTGCCGTTATCACTAACCGTTCTTAGCTGAGTCAGATATTTAATCCAACCTTTTGCTTCAGAAGAAGGCTCAATGTTGTTCGCACGTTTCGCTTGAGCAAGAGCATTATCAAGATTCTTTAGCTTGTACCATGAACGTACTTTCGCTAAAGCAACATCAGCTTGCTTGTTCTTGTCTTTCACTTTATCCAAAACAACCAGAGCACGATCGTAGTAACCTTGTTGAACCAGTAACTGAGCCACATTCCAATGATATTGCGTGTCTTTTATAGACGCTAACGTCCACACTTCAATAGCACTGTCCCACTCTTTCGCTAACTGCCAGTAGGTTGCTTGCTCAGCCAGAAGTTGAACATCGCTGTTCGCATCATCTAACTTACTAATTTCTTGTGCTGCGCGCTCTGGAATGCCACGTTTCGCGTAAAGCTGCGCTAACAAGCGGCGATCTGAGTTCTTCAGCTCAACACCTTGTAGATCAGCCAGTGCTAACGTGTTCAATGCATCACGATTACGATCTAACCTAAGTTGAATACCAACCAGTTGACGCCACCAGT
Source organism: Vibrio sp. 10N.261.52.C11 (assembly GCF_041471405.1). Taxonomy (NCBI): domain Bacteria; kingdom Pseudomonadati; phylum Pseudomonadota; class Gammaproteobacteria; order Vibrionales; family Vibrionaceae; genus Vibrio; species Vibrio sp. 10N.261.52.C11. Next base: position 18,011 of record NZ_JBFROI010000033.1, on the reverse strand, counting down.
TATCTTTCTCGGGTTGAAGTTCAATCAAGCTTTCCAGTGTAGGAATCGACTGTTTCCACTGCTTTAACTGAAGCTGTGCGCCCAGTTTTAGCGATAGAGGTGATAACTCTGGTTTTGAATTGAACTTGTCGTGATTACCGATGGCCACTAGGACTTTCGACCAGTTTTCAATTTGGTATTCAGCTTGTGCAATTCGCATCCAAAGCGTGTCTTTCTTTTCTTTTTCTGGCGCTGTTTTCACTAACTCGTAATAGTGCGGAAGCGCGTTTTTAAACTGCTGATCGTTCAACAACAAATCAGCCAGCATGCGCTTCGTTATCCAAGCTTGCTCATCAACCAGCAAATTGCTGTCGACCGCATAAGTAAGCTGCTTGATTGCCGTGTCGGTTTTGCCATCTTGCCAGTAAAACACACCAAGCATACGAGCTACGTACGCTTTGTCGTAGCCTTTCGAAAGCTCTAAACCTGCTAGTACGTCAATGGCCTGTTTAACCTGTTCATCTTGAGCAAGCTTATGCGCCTTTTGAACACGAATAGCAGTATATTGGGTTAGCTCTTGTGCCTGTGTTGTAAGGGGCATTAACAACAAGCCCACTAATATCCATATATGTTTCATCATTTTGCCAACTTAAACTCTAGTTTCACGGTTTGACCAACCTGAGCTATCGCTTTTCCATCGACGACTTTCGGTTGATATTTCCATTTTTTAAGTGCTCTCATCGCTTCACGTTCAAACATACGACGTGGGTTTGCGTCAGTGACTTGAATGTCAATTGGACGTCCCGTTTCATCGATAGTAAAAGACATAATCACATGGCCTTCAGCTCCACGCTTAAGCGCTTTCGCTGGATAACGAGGCTCTACTCGATACAAAGGCATTGCTTGTTGGTTTGACCCAAAATCAGAGAATGTCGGTGCGTTAATCGCTAAGCCATCAATGGATGTGTTCAAATCCAATGAAGGCAAAGAAGACATCGAATTCAGAGGCGTAACTTCAGCTTGTGACTGAGACGTTTGCGCTTCCGGTGGCGGCTCTGGCATTTCTGGTTTTTCAGGGACTGCACGTTGTCTTCTTTGAACTTCTTGTTCTTGTTCCACCATTACCATGTTGAAACTTAACGTCTCGCTATCGTCTGGTGAACGTTGGTGGCCATTATCGACCATCCAAGCCATGAAAGAAAACAGCGCTAAGCCCAACGCGCCCGCTAGCGGTAAAGCAAGAAATAGGCGAATCATTTATGAAGATCCTCCAAGATCATCGCTTTTCAGCAGCAAGCGCAATGTTTTTAACACCCGCACCTTTAGCAGCGTCCATCACTTTAACAACCGTACCGTTGTAAGCGTGTTCATCCGCTTGAATAACCAAAGAAGCATCAGGTTGTTCTAGCAACAAGTGTTCTAACGTTGCTTGGACACGCTCAACATCAACAACACGTTTATCGATGAAGATGTCATTCGCAGAAGTAATCGCTACAAAGATGCCCGCATCTTTTTGGCTTACTACGTTAGACGCTTGTGGGCGATTGACTTCAACCCCTGATTCACGAACAAATGAACTGGTCACAATAAAGAAAATAAGCATGATAAAGACAATATCAAGCATCGAAGTAAGGTCTATTTGAGCCTCTTCGTTTTTAGAATGACGTCGACCGAGTCTCATCGTTGACTCCTTAAAGATTTTTCTAATTTCAATTCTAAGCGGTTACATACTTTCGCTAAGCGAGCGTGAACGAACATGCCCGCTAACGCTGCAACCATGCCTGCCATGGTTGGCAGTGTTGCTAACGAGATACCTGAAGCCATCAATTTAGGGTCACTGCTGCCTTGTGTCGCCATAACATCAAAAACAGAGATCATACCGGTTACAGTGCCTAGCAAGCCCAACATCGGGCAAATAGCGACTAACAGCTTAATAAAATTCAAGTTTTGGTTAAGCAAGATACTCGCTTGCCCTAACCAACTTTCACGAATGGCTTTGGCATGCCAAGAAGAGTGATCTTCTCTTTCATGCCATTTCGCTATCCAAGCTTGGCGTTGCTTAGGAAAGTAGAACGCAAGATAAAGCACACGTTCTACCACAAGTACCCAATACACTAGGACGACAGCCGCTAGCCACCACAGGACGAAACCGCCCTGCTCCATAAAGCTTGATAAAGACAGCAGCCAGTCACTCGTTAACCAACTCGCTGGTAATAGAGAACCCGACAAAATATCCATTACGCAGCAGTCCCAACTGGTGAAACAACAGCGTTTGATTCAACGGTCTTTTCAGCCTGCTCAGCAACAAGACCAATACCTTGCTTCTCAAGAATATTGCGAATGTTTTCTGCTTGAGTGCTAAGAATGTTGTGTGCCAGTAGAAGAGGCATTGCCGCAACCAGACCAAGTACCGTAGTTACAAGCGCCATCGAGATACCACCCGCCATAACTTTAGGGTCGCCATTACCAAACTGAGTGATCACTTGGAATGTTTCGATCATGCCGGTTACTGTACCTAAAAGGCCCAACATTGGTGCTAGTGCCGCCAATAGCTTAAGCATCGATAGACCTTTCTCTAGGTGAGTCTGCTCATCAACTACCGCTTCTAAAAGTCGCAACTCTAACGCTTCAACCGTTTGGTTTTGTTCCTTGTTGTACATCGCAAGAACACGACCTAGTGGGTTATCACCCGCTTGCTCAGGGTTCTTAAGTTGCGCGCGAATTTTCTGGCGTGCGATAGCAAGAGAGACACCACGAACTAATGCGATGATTAGACCAATAGCTAGTAGGCCAAGAATCACTTTACCAACCACACCACCCGCTTGTAGACGGTCAGTTAAACTTGGCGTAAGTGCTAATTGCTCTAGCATAAACCCGCGAGAAGGATCGACAACCACGTTAGATACTTCACCATTCGCTAACGAAGAAAGTGACGCTAACGTTGGACCATTTTGTGGTTGCTTAAGGTAAGCGATCGCATCTTCACGCTGAGTGTTCCAGCTAACATAGCCTTGCTCTGTCACAAGACCAATCGAACCTAGTCGGTAAGCGTCAACCTTGTTTGTATTGCCTTCACCATTAATGAATGCAATTTGAGATTTGCTAAGCTCAGAGCTCGCTTGGATCTGTTCAACCATGCTCATCCACAAACCGGTCAGCTGTGGCATTGAAGGCAGTGATTTAGCATCAATGATTTGATCAACAGTTGCAGTGTGTTCAGCACGATCAACACTATTCACGGTTGAGCTAAGCTCTGCGCCGAGTTCTTTTGCGTTTTGACGAACGACACCGAACAGCTCGCCTAAGCTACCGGTTTCTAAACGCAGCTTCTCTTCTAAGCGAGCAAGCTTGTTTTCGTTATCACTGAACGTTTGAGTCAGAACATCTGTCGCACCTTGGATAGACGTACGCTTCGCTTCAAGCTGAGCTTTGATCGCTTTCAGTTCTTGTTCTGTCTTTTTGAAATCAGCTTCACGCACTACGTTGTGAGAAGCTTGAGTACGGTTTTCTGATTTTGCTTTGTTAACGAGCTGAGCCGTCGTATCTGATGCAGAGAAAGCTGAAAATGAAAGTGATGTAATGCAAAGCAATGCTGCTAATGGCTTTAAGTTCATTACTTAACCTCCGCAACAGTTAAAGAAACAGGTAAAGTAATTAGGCTTGGCGCCGCTTGTTGGCTTGCAATGTCGTAAGCTTTATCTAGCTCAGATTTCATTGAAGAATCTAGCTCTTGCCACTGATTTTGTGTTTGATTCCAAGACCAATATTGGCTGCCATTTAGGTTACGAGCCACCAAAGAGATACGACCTAGGTGCAACACGTCAGCTTCAATCGTTCTGTCGTTGCTCAATGCAACGCGGCCTTGGTAAGCACCGAGCTTGATGCCGTAGTCCATCTCGATTTGGTAAGCTTCCAGGATACGACGATACTTCTCAGCATCACTCACATCAGCACGAGTCATCATTGCTTGTAGCTTTTCTACTCTTTCTAGACGCTGTTCTTTCTTAATCGGCACGTCTTTCTCTACCAACTGTTCAAGACCATCGATCATTTGATACATCAATGGCACAACACCTTGGCGTGTGTATTTGATTTCTTCGATCTGCTCTTCAATGCTTTGAGCTTCTTGGTTTTGGCTCTCAACTAATGCAGCAAGGTGATCGTGATAGATCTCTAGGTTTTTAACTTCTTCTTGCAGACGCTCAATCTCAGCTTGCAGCATTAAAGTCGCTTGTGAGCTTTTATCAATAACCTTTTGGCTCGAAGCCGACGCGTTATTGGTCTTGTTTTGAATTGATTGAGCTTGATCCAAGCTGTTTGCCATAGAAGACGTTGCAACCAAACTGATGGCAAGCGCTAGGCTAGTTTTTAAAAGATTCATAATTGTAGTTATTTACTATAGAAGAAGGTCAAATACATTTTATTGATAAATACTATTATTGATAAGCACTCTCATTATCATTAAAAGTCACTCGCATTACTAGGGATATTTTACTGAATAGCAGAATCACGAAAGGAGAAAGCCGAAACTTTCCCCTTAGTATTTAGGCTAACAATAGTACCCTACTAACAAATTAGTATTTTACCTGTAAAGTCGCCATGTAGTTACGGCCTTCGCCGATTACTACGTCTTCAGCAAATTGGTGGTTTGAAGATGTTGAACCGCCACCCGCTAGGTATTCTTTATCAAATACGTTCTCGACTGTTAGACGCGCTACGAAATCAAGAGAATCGTCGTACTTAAGCGTGTATGCAGCACCCATATCTACACGTGCGTAGCCGTCTTTCTTGAATGTGTTCGCGCTATCGCCGTAACGAGAACCTTCGTAGATAAGACCCAGGTTCACATCAACTTCGTTTGTTGCTGCATAGGTAGACCAAACGCTTGCTGCAAACTCAGGTACGTCTACTGGACGGTTACCTTCATATGTTTCATGGTTCGTGATTTCAGCATCTAAGTACATTGCAGAACCAGACATTGAGAAGCGCTCTGAAATAAAGCCTTGTGCGGCTAGCTCAGCACCACGGTGAACTTGTTCGCCACCTTGTGTCGTCGTCCAATCGCCTGATGAAGTGTCTTCTACATCCATTGAAATGTTTTCTTGGGTAATATCGAATACCGCACCAGAAACGAATAGACGTTCGTCCATCAGTTCCCACTTAGTACCGACTTCGTAAGACACGCCCGTTGCTGCGTCAAGAAGTTCGCCATCGTTGGTGTAGTTGCGGCTTCCGCTAGACACAACACCTTGTGGTTCGAAACTTTCAGAGTAAGAAGCGTAGATACTACCGTTTGATGCTGGGTGGTAAATCAGGCCAAGCTTAGGCGCTACATTTTCTTCTGCTACGCCATCACTTACTTTACGGTCGAAACGAGCACCCGCAAGAACTTGCCATTCATCATTAATAGTAATCAAATCTTGGATGTAGAAGCCCCAAGTATCGTAAGTACTCATCTTACCTAGCGATGTTGGACCCACTGACGGCGCTGGTACTGTTGCATCTGGTGCGTATTCAGCGCTGCTGAAGCGATCCATACCACGGTAATAGCTGTAGCCTAACCAGTTAGCACCGAATAATAGTTGGTGCTCTGTGCCCGCAAGATCAGCGGTTGTTGTTAGATCAACGTAAGCCGTTCTGAAACGCCATTTATCATGACGGTAGTTACCGCCTTGAGTCACGGTGCCCGTACCATCAGGATTCATATTTGAAAAGCTTGGGTAGCTTTCCATATCAATACGTTCGAAATCTTGGTAGTTGAAACCTGTTTTTAATGACCATGTATCAGTCAGGTTAGCAGCAATATCAAAACCAACGTTCTCAACATCATTCTCGATCTGTGACCACTGTGCATCCCAGATGTGCTTGTCGCTACCTACTCGGTTGCCGTCTAGCGTGTATAAAGCGCCAGAATCTACGCTACCTTCGTCGTTAGTTTTGTCGTAATGAACAGAAACTGTCACGTCTTCAGTTACATCGTAATCAACGAATACACCACCAACAAAACGTTCTGTTTGTGGTTCAGTTCCGTCACCATAAGTTCTCCAAGAGTCGTAGCTTTCTTTAGATAGAATCGCGCGACCACGTAGAGTTTCAGCGTCGTTCAAAGCGCCACTTACGTCTACCGTTGTACGAGAATGGTCATTAGAACCAATATCTTGGCTAACACTTACTTGCGTATCGTAAGTTGGCTTTTTGCTTACCATGTTGATCAAACCACCTGGTGCAGAAATACCGTAAAGAAGACCAGAAGGTCCTTTTAGTACTTCAACACGCTCTAGCAGTTCGATTGGTTGACGGTAGTGAGACCAATGTTGCTGGCCATTTTTAAGGAAGCCCGAAGAGCTTTCTACCGAGAAACCACGTAGAGAGAAACGTTCACGGTTACGGCTTGTACCGCCAGCACTTACACTCGCGTCATTCTTAAGCACGTCACCAAGCGTTGTTGCACGCTGTTCATCGATGATTTGCTCATCGATTACTAAAACTTGTCCCGGAGTCTCTAATTGAGTCGCCTCCATGCGCATTGCTGTTGTGTTCGTGTCGGCTTTATAACCGTAGTCACGACCTTCAACAACCATATGCTCGTCTGTTTTTACTGTTTCTGCCAATACTGCTGGTGAAGCTAATACTGCGCCGATCACTAAAGCCAATGGGCTCTTTGAAAACATGTCCTTTACTCCGCTTTTATTCTTTTAGACGAACACTTTGTTATTTATTCGATGTGTTCGCTGAACCGTTGCCGGTACCACTGAATTATTTCGGGAGTGAATATAAGTGATAACTATTACCATTTGCATTAAATTTACATTCTTTGCATTCGTAAAGTTTTGTAAAGGCCTGTCGGTGAGTCATATTTGAGGAGTTCAACAAAACCATTCAATACAAATAGTTAAGGCTCATGGACGTAAATCGACTGGTTATCTTCACCGAATTTTTTGAAACAACGGTATTTGTTCAGTCAATTGAAGACGTGAAGATTGATAAGAAAATCATCTCTTCTTATTTACTACCTTTGAAACGACAAATTTATGTATAAAACCCTCGATAGATGTAAATTAATAGTGAATTATTTTATTTTTATTTGTTTAATTTACACAATTATCAGTGATTTTGATCACATCTATAATTCCAAACTCATTTTTTGTTTTTCGAATTGATTATCCGACTGCTAATCTCCTGCTCACTTTGAAAAGGTATCAAAGTTATAAATAATAAGGAGTGTTCTAAATGAATACCAAGAAACCTATGTCTCTGACTGGTCGAGTAATCCTCGGTATGGTCGTAGGTATATTAACGGGATTCGCCATTCAATCCCTTTTTGCAGACAACGGATTTGTTAACAACTACATCGTTAACGGACTCTTTGAAGTGGGCGGACAAATCTTTGTCGCCAGTTTAAAAATGCTTGTTGTGCCTCTAGTCTTCGTTTCACTAGTGTGCGGTACAAGTTCTCTTAAAGACTTATCAACTCTTGGCCGTATGGGTGGCAAAACGCTTGCACTTTATATCGGTACTACTGCCGTTGCCATCACTCTAGCATTAACTATCGGTAACCTGTTCCAACCTGGAGCTGGTGCGGATCTTACTGCTGCGAGCTCTTTCAAATCAGCGGATGCCCCTTCTCTGGGCCAAGTAATCATCGACATGTTCCCAACCAACCCTATTCAGGCGATGGCTGAGGGCAAAACGTTACAAGTTATCGTATTTGCAGTGTTGTTTGGTATCGCAATCAGTGCAGCGGGCAAACCCGGTGAACGTATCGCTGCAGTTTTCTCTGATCTAAACGAAGTGATCATGAAGCTAGTTGCGCTACTAATGAACCTTGCTCCTTACGGCGTATTCTTCTTGATGGCGAAACTGTTCTCTGGCCTTGGCTTAGGTGCAATTTGGAACCTAGCAGAATACTTCTTAGTGCTTGCTGGTACCCTGCTGTTGCATGGCTTGGTGACTTACAGTGCGATGCTTAAAGGATTCACAGGTCTTAGTCCGATTACGTTCCTACGTAAGATGGAAGATGCAATCATGTTTGCATTCTCAACAGCATCTTCGAACGCAACAATTCCAGTAACTATGGAAACGGCTAAGAACCGTATGGGCGTAGACAACAAAGTCGCTTCTTTCACAGTACCACTAGGTGCAACTGTGAACATGGACGGCACTGCAATCATGCAAGGTGTTGCGACGGCGTTTATCGCGCAAGCGTACAACATCGACCTTTCAATGGGTGATTACCTAATGGTTATCCTAACGGCGACACTGGCGTCTGTTGGTACTGCAGGTGTCCCTGGTGTTGGTCTTGTTATGCTAGCGATGGTATTGAACCAAGTTGGCCTGCCGCTTGAAGGTATTGCTCTAATCATGGGTGTTGACCGCCTTCTTGATATGATTCGTACCGCTGTAAACATCACAGGTGATAGTGCCGTATCTATCATCGTTGCTAAGTCTGAAGGCGCTCTAGACGAGTCTCGCTTCAACGACCCAGCAGCAGGTGAGAAAGAAGAAGAAGTTAAGCTAGCTCGCCAACAGGCATAGTCTCGCTTATCTTATGCTCTTGTCTTCAAGCTCAGGCGTAATTAATGGCTACGCCTAGCCCATACCAAAGCGCATAAAGAAAAACGCCACTGCAGATGCAGTGGCGTTTTTATTGGGCTATGTTTCTAAGCTATATTTCTGAGCAATATTTCTAAGCTATGTTTCTTAGCACGCTTTCAGTCATAGTTATCTATGGAGCAAGACAGGTAACAGCAGGAAGCTAATCAGCGATTGGGAACATTAGATTTACTCTCAATCCCCCACCTTCTCTATTCTCAGCAGTTACATGTCCATTCATCACACCCATCGCTTCTTTAACAATCGCAAGGCCCAGACCGTAGCCACCAGACCGTTTGTCTCTTGCTGATTCAATACGAGTAAACGGGTCGAATATACCTGCAATCTTGTTATCAGGAATACCATCACCGTCATCTTCTACAGATATTACACTGTAACGTCTATCCATTACCTGTTCGTATGTCGTCACGACCACATGAGCGTTCTCACCCGCGTATTTAATGGCATTCCCGACCAAGTTACCAATGACTCGAAGCAGTAGCCTCTCATCAACGTTCACCATTGATATCGGCGTCTCTAGGGAACCAATCAAAGTTTGATTCGGTTTTAAATCGTTTTGCATCTGCGCGATCAACATTGAACAATAGTGCTCAAGGTGCATTAAACTTAACTTGGAGTCATAGCGAGAGGTTTCTAAGCGGCTAAATTCAAGTATCTCACCCACCAGCTTATTCATCTCTTCTGTTTCATTTTCCATTCGTTCTAGCAAACCAATGCTTTTATCATCAACCTTGCTGCGCAGCAGGTGTAGTGCGAGGTTTTGCCTTGCTAATGGTGTTCTTAACTCGTGTGAGACATCACGAATCAAACAACGTTGCTTTTCAGCCAGAGATTTAATCTCAAAGGTCATATAATCAAAATCGTGTGCAAGCTCGTTGAATTCACGCGTGGTGGAGTTCAACTCCGACACCACACTGACCGTGAAGTCACCTTGAGCCAGTCTGCGGCTCGCTTCTCTCAATCTATCCAACGGTTGCTGAAGGCTTTTGGCCATGATAATCGAGAACAGAGACAATACGACCAATGCAATCAATGCTTTAAGCATATAGGAATATGGCGCAAAAGATTTTGCGGGATGAAACTGGTGCGGTAGTTGGATAACCAGTGTTTTACCGTTATCCAGTGGTAGGCCGAAGATCGGCTTACTCACACGATCACTAAGTTGGTGATCTAACGTTCTTAAGTATTTGAGCTTAAATTCAAAATGTGGGTGCATGTGACGATGTGTGATCGGACGATTGTCTTTATCAATGACGAACAGATAATACTGCTGAGCATTACCCCAGTCCGCGAGTTCATCCATGTCCCCTTCTTCGATCAACACATTCGCTTGGTAAGCAAGGTCGAGCATTTCCGCTTTTACCGATTCTGGGACTTTAAGCAGCGCTTTCATCAAGGCTCTTTCAGCGACACCTTGCAGGATCAAAATACTCACCAAAATGACGGTCAGGTAACTGAACAGTTGGAAAGTGAGTCCGTCTTTACGCTTAGCAATAAAATCAGGGCAACGCAGCAGTTTTTTACTCATGCTCCGACCGACTCTAGGTAACTGTAACCTTTACCACGAACGGTTTTTATATGTTGTTTAGACAAACCTGCCTGAACGAGCTTTCTACGTATATTGCTGATATGCATATCTAAATTACGATCGAAGGGACACAATTCTTTCTTGAGTACATGGATTTGCAGATCAGATTTTGAGACGACAATACCGTCATTTTTGACCAAATAATCAAGCAAGTCTTTTTCAGTGCCAGTTAATGGCAAACGAGAGAGTTGTTCACACAAGCCGTGATTAGAGGAAGCTAAAGATTGTCTTTGGCGTTCAAAACCCACTCGGCGCAAGATCACCTTAATACGGGTTAAGAGTTCAGGAACATTGAAAGGTTTAGCGATGTACTGGTCGGCGCCTGCTTGGTAGCCATCGAGCATTGAGGCATCGTCGTTAAGCGCGGTTAGCATAAGAATGGGAGTAGCAAAACGCTGACAAATACGTCTTGCTACTTGAATGCCGCTTAGGTTCGGAAGCATTACATCGAGTAGAACCAAATCGACAGGGTGAGATTGAATAAACTCAAGCGCGGATTCACCGCAATGAACAGTATCAACGTGATACCCCTCATTTTCTAACACTTCACCCAGTAATTCACACAACTGAATATCATCATCAACAACTAAAACGCGAGACATTACACATACCGATAAATAAGAACTGTTTGCATTCTAATTATCGTTATTATTGATTTCAATTATAAAGTGCCCGATTTCCTCTATAGAAGAAAATCTTTTTCAATCGGTACAAATTTTGATGCAGAATCGATAAGATTTTGAGCAGTTAACCCGGGAACACCATACACTTCAACAGGCTTGCCAAAGCGCTCTTTGATTCGCTCTACAAGGATTTCGAAATCACCGTCTCCTGATACCAAAACAATCGTATCAACCGTCTCAGCAAGTTCTATCGCGTCTAACGCAATACCCACATCCCAATCGCCTTTTGCACTGCCATCTCGACGCTGAATAAACGGCTTTAACTTCACATTAAAGCCCACACCACGAAGGATATGATGAAATTGACGCTGCTTTGGATCTTGGCTTGAGATTGCGTAAGCATTAGCTGCAATAACGTTACGCCCTTCCGTGGCAACATACCAAAACTGGTTATAGTCGAAGTTAGAACGGTATTTGTCGCGCGTCGTGTAGTAAACGTTCTGAACGTCGACCAAAATTGCTATGTTTTCCATAAATTCATACCTTTAGATTTTCCGTATACCCTATTCTATTCAATTGTAAAATGCGAGTCGCTTTACTCAATAAAAATGAACCTGCCAGCTATCGTTAACGTAAATCTAATATCTTTAGCGTAAAGCTAAGTGTCTTTACGTAATCCTAACTATGCTTATTGTAAGTGGATTTGTTTTGAGCGTTTCTTAGGTGGTTCTGATCTTCACCTTCTTCTTTACGTAGCGTTCAAATCGTACTCAGGCTTAGAGTTTTTAAAGGGAGGTTGGCAATGCTGCACCGACAAACACACAATTCGATCGTAAGCATCGACACAACCAAAGCGATGCAAACTTTAAATCAACCATCAAACTCTGGTAGCTGGTTTAGTTTGCTTAAACTACTGACCATCAGCACGGTAATAATCATGAGCTTAACCATCAATTCAGTACTCGCCTACCCCGCTTATTCTCACTCAAAGCCTTTGCCACACCGCAGTGTGATTTATTTCGCTCCAAAGGAAGATTCAATCGTTAAAGAGTTTCTGAATGAAGTGTTGCTCAATAACTGTCAATTGGACGAACGAGATGTCGTCATTATGGTTATTGCTGAGAGTGGTTACACAGTCCCAACTTGGTTAGAAGAAGAGTTTAACTTAGAAGCAGTCACCAGTATTTACGAGATCCCGAAAGGATCACATACCGCTGTTTTGATTGGTAAAGACGGGAAAGAGAAGCACCGATGGAGTGGCAAAACAGATTGGAAACAGATCACCAATATCATTGACGAAATGCCGATGCGCCAACAAGAAATGCAGCGACAAGGCAGCCGCTGCAGTATTTGATTCTTGATGGACTCAGTAGTGGCTTAGAGATCCAATTAGAAGGTCAAACGATCAAGCTTGTTTGTTAAACCAAGCAAGTTTTTCATGGAGCTGAGCCACGCTGCCTACAACAATCAGCGCTGGGCTCTTTGCGACGCTCGCAAGGTCAGCTAAATCACGTAACCCACCTCTAAACACCTTTTGTTCTTGGCGTGTACCGTTTTCGATGATCGCAACTGGCATGTCAGCTCGCATACCATTATCGAGTAGATTCTTCTGAATGTTCGGACTCTCTTTCAAGCCCATGTAAAACACGATGGTATGGTTGTGCTGAGCAAGAGATTGCCAGTCAATATCTTCGCCATCTTTCTTCAAGTGACCTGTAATAAACTGCACGCTTTGTGCATGATCACGGTGCGTCAACGGAATGCCCGCATAAGCCGTTGCTCCGGCAGCAGCTGTGATGCCCGGAATCACTTCAAATCTAACGTCATTTTCAGCCAGTGTTTCACACTCTTCCCCGCCACGACCAAAGATAAATGAGTCTCCACCTTTAAGGCGTACTACATGCTTGTTCTCTTGTGCTTTAGTGACCAATAGTTGGTTGATCTGATCTTGAGGTACGCAGTGATGATCGAGCTTTTTACCCACATACAGCATTTCCGCTTCTGGGTTAGCCATCGCCAAGATATCCTTTGATACCAAGCGGTCATAAACCAAAACGTCTGCTTGTTGAATCACTCGTGCCGCTTTTAACGTAAGTAAGTCTGGGTCGCCCGGACCCGCGCCTACTAATGAAACCAATCCTTTGGTTATTTCTTTAACATTCGATGACGATACTTCTGACATGCTGTGCTCCGAAGGTTTGCTTGTTTTATCTCAAGCTTCAATCTATGTGATAAGTCACTGTATTCATGATGACTTATCCAAATCCTTAACCCTTAGACTATCAGGTGTTGAATTAAATATTCAGTCTAAATACTAACGAAGATAGAAGTAATTATAACAAAACAGTCTATTGCGAGTAATTTGCGCAATGATATAAGGGCTTTCGAACTAAAAAAGCCCCAAACATGTTGTTGGGGCTCTTAATCTCATACTAAATTACGTTTCACCGTATTCAGAATTACTTAGCACCTAGAGAAGGAGCTGTTTTAGCATGAGTTAAGTATAGAGGAACACACGTCATTAATAGACCACCAACGATGTTACCTAGGATTGTTGGGATAAGGTTGAAGTTCAACCATGTCGCGATACCAAAATCAGCGCCAAGAATCATACCTAGTGGGAATAGGAACATGTTTACCACTGTGTGCTCAAATACGAGTGCGAAGAAGATGAAGATTGGGAACCACATCATTGCTACACGGCCAGATACTGTGCGTGCAGTCATGTTGCCAATCACACCTAGACATACCATAAGGTTACAGAAGATACCGCGTACGAAACACGTGATCCATCCGTCCATACCCATGTTTTCAAAACCTAGGCTACGACCTGTAGAAACAGCAATGAACTTTTGAGCAACAGCGTTTGGTTCTAAAGAGAAGTTACCCGTTAGTGATACTGCAACAAGGAAAGCAACAATCAAAGAACCGATAAGGTTACCAAGACCAACAATACCCCAACAACGTAGGATACGACCCCAAGTAATACCTGGGCGGTTGTCGAATTTCGCTAAAGGTGCAAGGCCGAATACGCCAGTTACTAGGTCATAACCCATTACACTTAGAATGACGAAGCCAACTGGGAACACAAGTGCGCCAACAAGGCCAATACCGGTTTGAACCATTGCTGTAATAGCAACAACAACCGCTAGAGAAAGGATGATACCAGCCATAGTGCTTCGAATCAGAAGATCGCGAGTACTTGTTTTCGTTTTCGCTTCACCCACATCAATCATCGTTTGAACGAATTCAGCTGGTTTGTAATCAGGAGACATAAGGTTGTCCTTAAAAAGTTTAAATTAAAAGTTAAAATTGGATAGGAAAAGGCTCTAGTTGCCGAGTTAAGGCAATATCGAGAACTAGAACCCTTGAACTATCAAATCTTACTCATCCGAAGATTAAGCAGAGATTTCTACAGCGCCTTTGGCAACACGAGCTTTGTACGCTTTCACGTTGAAGTTCTCGTCTTCCATGCACACACCTGTTGCTAGGTTAAAGCGTTGCTTCTTAAGTGGGCTTGCTACCCAAAGCTCTTCTTTGTGCTCAACAATCAAACCACGTGATAGCACGTTTGACTGGAAGTATGGGTCTGTGTTGCTAATCGCGAATACTTCTTCAGCCTCAGTTGGGCGGAAGATAGCCACTTGCTCACCACTAACCAACGCACAAACACCTGTACCTGGGATAATGTCTTCGATCTTACAAACTTTGGTAAATGCCATGATGTCGTCTCCCAATTAAACAGATTCTACGTGAATGATGTCGCCCTGATGCTTTGAAGTAATGGCTTCAGGGTGTTTCTCAGTGAATGTCGCAGGACGGTGTTGTTCACGACCATCTTCAACAAACACAACGTTATCATCGCGGTCATCAGCATTGATGAAGTGTGCAAAGCGCTTAAGTTGAGCTTCGTCGTTGATTGTATCTGTCCATTCACAAGCGAAGTTATCAACTAGGCCAGCAATGTCAGTTTCAAGTTGGTCATTGATACCAAGCTTGTTGTCTACAATCACTTCACGTAGGTAATCAACACCACCTTCTAGGTTGTCCATCCATACCGAAGTACGTTGTAATGGCGCAGCCGTGCGGATGTAGAACATCATGAAACGGTCGATGTACTTGATTAGCGTTTCTTGGTCTAGGTCGCTTGCCAGTAAGTCTGCGTGACGAGGTTTCATACCACCGTTACCACATACATACATGTTCCAACCTGCGTCAGTCGCAATAATACCTAAATCTTTACCTTGAGCTTCAGCACACTCACGAGTACAGCCAGACACACCAAACTTCATCTTATGAGGAGTACGGATGCCTTTGTAACGGTTCTCGATCATCACGCCTAGGCCAACTGAATCTTGAACGCCGTAACGACACCAAGTAGAACCTACACATGTTTTCGCCATACGAAGTGCTTTTGCGTAAGCTTGACCCGTTTCGTAACCTGCAGCGATTAACTTCTTCCAGATTGCTGGTAAGTCATCTTTCTGAGCACCAAATAGGCCGATACGTTGTGCACCTGTGATCTTGGTGTACAAGTTGTATTCAGCAGCAACATCAGCAAGAACGCTTAGTGCTTGAGGTGTTACTTCACCACCCGCCATACGAGGGATTACAGAGTAAGTACCGTCTTTTTGCATGTTACCTAGGAAGTTGTCGTTGGTATCGTGCAGCTTCACTAATTCAGGCTTAAGGATGTGTTCACCCCAGCAAGAAGCAAGGATAGAACCTGCTAGAGGCTTACATACTTCACAGCCGTAGCCTTTACCGTATTTCTCTAATAGCTCATCGAACGTTTTGATTTCTTCGATGCGAATTAGGTGGAAAAGCTCTTGGCGAGAGTATGCAAAGTGCTCACACACGTCGTTCTTCACTTCAACACCAGCTTTAGCAAGTTCAGCGTTTAGTACTGAAGTCACTAGTGGAATACAACCACCACAACCAGTACCTGCGCCTGTTACTGCTTTGATATCACTGATTGTGTGGTGACCTTCAGCAACCGCTTGAGCGATCTTGCCTTTAGTCACATCGAAACAAGAACAGATAACAGCAGACTCAGGAAGAGAATCCGCGCCAAGTGTTGGCTTTTCAGCACCAGCATGAGCAGGAAGAATCAATGCATCTGGGTGTTCTGGTAGGTCGATTTCGTTCAGCATAAGCTGTAGAAGATCACCGTAGTCAGACGTGTCACCAACCATTACTGCACCAAGCAGCTTCTTGTTGTCTTCAGAAACGATTAGACGCTTGTAAACTTCTTGTTCTTCGTTTTGGTAAACGTAGCTCTTACAGCCAGGAGTACGACCGTTCGCATCGCCGATAGAGCCTACTTTCACGCCCAAAAGCTTAAGCTTCGCAGACATGTCAGCACCTTCAAATGTGCTTTCGTTACCAACAACGTGGTCAACCGCTACCGTTGCCATTTTGTAACCAGGAGCCACTAGGCCGTAGAACGTTTGGTTCCAAGACGCACACTCACCGATTGCGTAGATGTGTTTGTCTGTCGTTTGACAGTGATCATTAATCTCGATACCGCCACGTGGTGCAATACCCAGCCCCATTTGACGAGCAAGTTTGTCTTGTGGGCGAATACCAGCAGAGAATACGATGAAATCAGTTTCTAGCTCTGTACCGTCTGCAAAGCGCATTACGTTACGAGCTTCAGTGCCTTCAGGAGCAATCTCAAGCGTGTTCTTACTTGTATGTACGTTAACGCCCATACGTTCGATTTTTTGACGAAGTTGGTTACCACCCGCTTGGTCAAGCTGCTCAGCCATTAGCTTTGGAGCAAACTCAACAACGTGCGTGGTTACACCAAGAGCTTTTAGTGCGCCTGCAGCTTCAAGACCAAGCAAACCACCACCAACAACCACACCAGATTTAGAATTCTTAGCGGTTGCTTCGATAGCTTTCAAGTCTTCGATTGTGCGGTAAACGAAACAGTCTTTACCTTCGTTACCTTTGATTGGCGGAACGAATGGGTATGAACCTGTAGCAAGGATTAGCTTGTCGTATTGAATTTCACGACCAGTACTTGAGTAAACTGTTTTCTTTTCACGGTTAACGTTAATAGCACGCTCACCGATCAGCATGTTGATGCCGTGTTTCTCGTAGAAGCCTTCTTTAACTAAAGAAAGTTCGTCCGCAGTATGGTGTGAAAAGTAAGAAGAAAGGTGTACACGATCATAGGCTACGCGAGGCTCTTCACAGAAGACTGTGATGTCCATGTTAGCAACGTCTGTCTTCTCGACTAAATCTTCGATATAGCGATGGCCGACCATCCCGTTACCGATTACGACTAGCTTCATCTTGCTCATAAGAATTCCTGAAGGTTATATATTTCTTAACTGAGCGAATAATGAATTATGAAAGAAAATGAAAATATGATGTAAATCAATTACGAAATCGAACTACCCTAAAGAGGTAGGACAAAAGAGGTAGATCTGCTGATTTATCATACGAAGCAAACGAATAACCGTAGGTTTAATAAGGTTTAGCGGGGTTTTATATACACTTTCGTGCAGTAAATAAGATGTTGTAAAGTTTCACAATAGGTTAGCAGTAACACAAGTAAATGACAATCACTTTCATTTGCGGTCATAATAAGTGTAATAACTCATGAAAGCGTTACAGGATCATGAGCAACTATGTATAAATATGAAGAATTTAATGACGCAAAAGACAGTCGCCCTTTTCCATTCCCCACTCATTCCACTCACAAACGGCGCAATTGGTTAACAGATGCTGTTGGTTGTTTAGCAAATGATAGGTTTACATAAGGAAAAGACCGGCACAAAAGTGATCTGATATAGCTTGTTCCTAGTGGTGCTACTGATTAGAGAGCATACGTGGAAGTTTGAACATAGCATGAGGGTTTAGAATTTCAGATAGCAAAAAGGCCAGCATTTCTGCTGGCCTTTCAACTTTGAATAGTGGAGGCGCCTCCCGGAGTCGAACCGAGGTCCACGGATTTGCAATCCGCTGCATAGCCACTCTGCCAAGGCGCCTTCAATAGTGTTTTAAGAGAACAACTCTTTTGATTAATACCAAGCGAGGTAATAATCAAATAGATGGTGCCCCGGGCCGGACTTGAACCGGCACAACGCGAACGTCGAGGGATTTTAAATCCCTTGTGTCTACCAATTCCACCACCAGGGCACGCAATTCTTTATTGCGATGCCGATTACTGAAAAGTAAAACACCATCTTAATGTC